>SKMI01000293.1 GCA_007121115.1 Paracoccaceae bacterium
GGTACCGATGGTTCGGTCTTCATCTCGGGTGACTTTGGCCGCCTGACTATGGGCAACACCAATGGCGCCGCTCAGTTCGTGGTCGGCAACATCTCGGGCGTCGGCCTGACCGGTCTGGGCGACTTCCAGGACCGCACCTACCTCGCCAACCCCGGCGCTCAGCGTCCGATCGCACGCTATGACATCACCATCGACGGCTTCACCGTTGCCCTGTCCTACACCAACCCCGGCAGCGCTCTGAATGATGTGGCATCGATTGGTGTGGGCTACGAGTTCGACGGCTTCTCGATCGGTGTCGGTTACGAAAATGTCGCCAACGGCAACGACCACTGGATCATCGGTGGTTCGGCCGAATTCGACGGCGTCACCGTTGAAGCGAACTACGGCCGTTCGGGCGGTGCTGACCAGTACGGCATCGGCGCTGGCTACAGCATGGACGACATCGGCGTGAATGCATACTACAGCCGCAACTTCGCCGGTCAGGAAAGCTTTGGCCTCGGCGGCAGCTACGATCTGGGCGGTGGTGCATCGCTGGTCGGTGGCATCGTGCGCACCCGCACGACCACCCCGACGAGCACCCGGGCCGACTTCGGTATCTCGTTCAGCTTCTGAGCGATCACCGATCCAATCGGGAAAGAGCGGGCCTTGTGCCCGCTCTTTTTCGTTATGCCCCCACCCATCGCAGCGGTTGATTCCCCCGCGCGCAGGGGGCAGATTACACGCCATGCCCCACGTGACATCCCTTGCCGCCCCCCTCGCCGCCCTGCTGGCCCTCGCCCTGCCCGCCGGGGCCGACAGCCCGCGCAGCAACACCGGGATCAGCATCACCGGCGACGCGCGGATGGGCGTGGTCTGGGATAGCGGCGACAGCCTCGGCCCGGCGGAAACCGGGCTGCGCCTGACCTCGCGCGCGCGGCTGCGGTTCCAGTTCACCGGCGAAACCGACGGCGGGCTGCGCTTCGGCGCCGAGTTCCGGCTGGACGAAGCCACGGGCCAGCCCACAGGCGGGTCGGTCAGTATCGGCAGCCCGTCCAGCGGGCGCCTGACGGTTGGAAACTGAAACCATGCAGCTTGACGATATCCGCGCCCGCATCGCCCGGGCCGAAGCCGACGCGGCCCGCACCCCCGGTTCGGTCACGCTGATCGCCGTGTCCAAGCTGCAACCGCCCGAACGCGTCCGCGCCGTGCTGGAGGCCGGGCACAGGACCTACGGCGAAAACCGCGTGCAGGAGGCAGCGGGCAAATGGCCCGACTGGTGCGCCGAATTCGACGGCGTGGACCTGCATCTGGTGGGGCCGCTGCAGACCAACAAGGCGCGCCAGGCGATGGAGCTTTTCTCCACCATCCACACGCTGGACCGCCCCAAGCTGGCGCGCACACTGGCCCGGCTGGCGCAGGACCTGGGCCGGTGCCCGGACCTGTTCGTGCAGGTCAACACCGGGGCCGAACCGCAGAAGGCCGGTGTCCTGCCCGAGGATGCCGACGCCCTGATCACCGAGGCCCGCGCGCTCGACCTGCCCGTGATCGGCGTCATGTGCATCCCGCCCGTGGACGCGGACCCGCTGACCCATTTCCGCGACCTGCGCGAGATCGGCGCCCGCAACGGGCTGGCCGGGCTGTCGATGGGCATGAGCGACGATTTCGAGGCCGCCATCGCCGAGGGCGCGACCCATGTCCGCGTCGGCTCGGCACTCTTCGGCGCAAGGGATACCTGAGCGCCCTCAGCCACGCAGCCCGTCCGGCGCCCCGGCGCCGGACAGCGCCCCCGAGGGGTGCATGGGCGGGTGGGCGGGGCACCCCGAGGGGGCGCTTCCCCGCCCGCAACCGGCACCCCCTACTGATCGGCGCTCTGCGGCAGCCCCTTGCGCGTGCGTTCCTCCAGCAGGCGGGTCAGCCAGTCGGGGTCCATCTCGGGGACCGAGGACAGCAGCAGTTCCGTATAGGGTTCATGCGGCGGGTTGAACATCTCGGGCTTCGGCCCCTGCTCGACCACCTTCCCCTTCTGCATCACCACCACATCATCGGCAATCGCCCGCACCGTGGCCAGGTCATGGGTGATGAACATGTAGGCCAGGCTGAACTCGGACTGCAGCTTGTCCAGCAGCCGCAGGATCCCCTCGGCCACGATCTGGTCCAGCGCCGAGGTCACCTCGTCGCAGATGATGAACCGCGGCTCGGCGGCCAGCGCGCGGGCAATGCCGATGCGCTGCTTCTGCCCGCCCGAAAGTTCCGAGGGCAGCCGGTCGATATACTCGTCCGGTTCCAACTCGATCAGCCGCAGCAATTCGCGCACCCGCTCGGTCAGCGCGCGCCCCCGCAGCCCCAGATACATCGCCGCCGGGCGCCCGATGATCTTGCGCAGGGTCAGCTTGGGGTTCAGCGCCGTGTCGGCCATCTGATAGATCATCTGCGCATGGCGCAATTGCTCGCGCGTGCGGCTTCGGTAATCCGGCGGCAAGGCCTCGCCGTCGAACAGCACCTCGCCGCGGCTGGGCGGCAACAGCCCGGTGAGCACCCGCGCCGCGGTGGACTTGCCCGACCCCGATTCGCCCACCACCGCCACCGTGCGCCGGGCGTGGATGTCGAAGCTGATGTTGTCCAGCACCTTCACCGGCCCGTACGCGGCCGAGATGTTGCGCAAGGACACCACCGGCTTGTCCGTCGCCGCCCCCTGTTCGGCGCGCTGGAAGCTGCGCACCGCCCAGAGCGATTTGGTGTAGTCATGCTTTGGCGCGGCCAGCATGGTTTCGGTGTCGGCCTCCTCGACCTCGTCGCCCCTGAGCAGGATCTTGATCCGGTCGGCCATCTGCGCCACCACCGCCAGATCGTGGGTGATGTAGATCGCCGCCGTGCCGAACTGCTCGACGATATCGCGGATCGCGGCCAGCACCTCGATCTGCGTGGTCACGTCCAGCGCCGTGGTGGGTTCGTCGAAGATGATCAGGTCCGGGCGGCAGGACATGGCCATCGCGGTCATCGCCCGTTGCAGCTGCCCGCCCGAGACCTGATGCGGAAAGCGAAAGCCGATCCCTTCGGGGTCCGGCAACTGCATCTTGCGATACAGCTCCACCGCGTCCTTTTCCGCCTGCGAGCGCGACATGACGCCGTGGCGCACCGGGGCCTCGCAATACTGGTCCATCAGCTTGTGCGCCGGGTTGAAGCTGGCCGCCGCCGATTGCGCCACATAGGCGATGCGCTTGCCGCGCAACCGGCGCAACTGTTCCTGACTGGCCGCGCGCAGGTCGATCCCGTCGAAATCGATCACCCCGTCGCTGATCCGGCAACCATCCCGCGCAAAGCCCATGGCGGCCAGGCCGATCGTGGACTTGCCCGCCCCGGATTCGCCGATCAGGCCCAGAACCTCGCCCTTGCGGAGCGTCAGGTTCACGCCGTTGACGATGGGCAGCCAGTCATCGCCGGACTTGCCCTCGATCTTCAGCCCGCGAATGTTCAGCAGCACTTCCCTGTCCGCCATGGCCGTCACTCCTTCAATCCGCTGGCACGGTAAAGCTGCCAGTCCACAACGAAGTTCACCGCCACGGTCAGCAGCGCGATCGCGCCGGCAGGCAGCAGCGGCGTGATGTCGCCAAAGGTGATCAGCGTGGCGTTCTCGCGCACCATCGACCCCCAGTCGGCCGTGGGCGGCTGGATGCCCAGACCGAGGAAGGACAGCGCCGAGATCGACAGGAACACGAAGCAGAAGCGCAGCCCGAATTCGGCCACCAGCGGCGCGGTCACGTTGGGCAGGATTTCGCGCGTGATCAGATAGACCAGCCCCTCGCCCCTGAGCCGTGCGGCCTCGATATAGTCCATCACCACCACGCCCTCGGCCACCGCGCGCGACAATCGAAAGACCCGCGTCGAATCGATCACCGCGATCACCATGATCAGCGTGATGACCGAGGTGCCGAAGATCGTCAGCAGCAGCAGTGCGAAGATCAGCGACGGAATCGCCATCATCACATCCACCAGGCGCGACAGCCCCTGATCCAGCCAGCCGCCCACCGTGGCCGCCAGCAGCCCGAAGACCGAGCCGATCAGAAAGGCCAGCGCCGTGGTGGCAAAGGCAATGCCCACGGTGTTGCGCGTGCCGTATATCATGCGGCTGAACATGTCGCGGCCCAGCGCGTCGGTGCCCAGCCAGTGCTCTGCCGACCAGGGCATGAACTGGCTGCCCACCACCTCCCGTTCCGGGAAAGGCGCAATCATCGGCGCCAGGATCGCCACCACGAGGTAAACGAAAATGACCAGCATCCCGAAAGCGGCTGTCAGCGGCGCATTGCGCAGCGCGCGCTGCATCTCGCCCTGCGTGACGGCGGTCGCCACGGCCCGAAACCCCCACGCAAGCGCGATGGACACCGCGATGACGACGGCCAGCCAGACGAAGAACATCAACAAGGTCATGGCCACCCCCTCACTTGCGATACAGCAGACGCGGGTTCGACAGGGTCGAAATCACGTCGGCGGTGAGGTTGAGCAGCACATAGGCCGCGGCAAAGATCAGCGCGATGGCCTGCACCACCGGAATGTCACGGCGCGACACGCTGTCGACCATCAACTGGCCAAGGCCCGGGTAGACGAACACCACCTCGACCACCACCACCCCGGTGATCAGATAGGCGAGGTTGATCGCCACCACATTGGCGATGGGCGCGATGGCATTGGGCAACGCGTGATGGACGATCACCCGCGACTGGCGCATCCCCTTCAGGCGCGCCATCTCGATATAGGGGCTGGCCAGAAGGTTGATGATCGCCGCGCGGGTCATGCGCATCATGTGGGCGGTGACCACCAGCGTCAGCGTCAGCGCGGGCAGGAAGGCGCGGTAAAGCTTTTCGCCCAGATCAGCGCCCGCGGGCATCCGCGCCATGGACGGGAAATACCCGCTCTGCGCCAGCACGAAGATCAGGATGTAGGCGACGAAGAATTCGGGGAAGGAAATCGCGCTCAGCGCGGTGGAATTGGCGATCCGGTCAAACAGCGAGTTCCGCCACAGCGCCACCAGCACGCCCAGCGTCAGCGCCAGCGGCACCGCCATGGCGGCGGCATAGATCGCCAGGAAGAAGGTGTTGCCCAGCCGCGACAGGATCATGTCCGTCACCGGGCGCCCGCGTTGCGCAAGCGAGGTGCCGAAATCGCCCTGCAACACGCCGAACAGCCAATCGAAGTAACGCATGTAGACCGGCTGATCCAGCCCCAGTTCGCGCCGGATATTGGCCACCGCCTCGGGCGTGGCAGCCTGTCCAAGCACCGCCTGGGCAAAGTCACCGGGCAAAAGCTCGGTCGCGCCGAAGATGATGATCGACACCACGAAAAGTGTCAGCAGGCCCAGGGCCAGCCGTTGGGCGATCATGCGCCATACATGCGCCATGTCGCGTCCCTCCTTGTTGTGTCTTGATGCGGTGTCTTTGATCGCACCGCTTGTCGAAAAACCCCGGCGCCTTTCCGGGCGCCGGGGTTCTGGTCAGTCCCCGATCAGGCGAACCACCACCGTTCGGTGGCGCGCACCCCGTCAAGCGTGGTGTTGGCGCCGATCTGGTCCGGGGTCATGACATTGTCCGCCGTGGCCATGACGTAATCCGAGAACATCGGAATTACGATCGCGCCCTCGTCGCGCACGATCTGCTGCATCTCGAAATACATCTCGGCGCGCAGGTCCTCGTCGAGTTCCGAACGCGCGGCGCGTAGCAGTTCCTCGAACCGCTCATGCTCCCAGAAGCCATCGTTCCAGGGCGCACCGGCGGCAAAGGCGGTCGAGAACATCCAGTCCTCGGTCGGCCGCCCGCCCCAGTAGACGGCGCTGAACGGCTTGACCATCCAGACGTTGGACCAGTAGCCGTCCGAAGGCTCCCGCACCGGGTTGATGGTGATCCCCGCCTGCGCCGCGCTTTCGGAAAACAGCACCGCCGCGTCGACGGCACCGGCAAAGGCCGCATCCGCCGCCGACAGATCTACCGTCAGGCTGTCGAGCCCCGCCTCGCGCAGGTGGTGGCGGGCGCGGTCCGGGTCGAACTCGCGCTCTTCCAGATCGTCGGCATGGAAGCGGTTGGACCGTCCGATGGGGTGGTCATTCCCCACCACGCCAAAGCCCGACAGGATCGTGTCCACCATCTGCTGGCGGTTCACCCCATATTTCAGCGCCAGCCGCACATGGTTGTTCGAGAACGGATCGGCCCGGCTGTCCATGGCGAAGGTGTAGTGCTGCGTGCCCGAGACCGAGATGATATTGACGCCCGCGCGTTCCAGCATGTGGATGGTGTTCAGGTCCGGGCGGTCGATCACGTCCACCTCGCCGGTGATCAGCGCGTTCTGGCGCGCCGCCGAATCGAGGATCGCATAAAGCTCCACCCGGTCGAACCAGGCGCGATCGGATTTCCAGTAATCCGGGTTGCGGGTGAAATGCGCATCCACGCCGGGTTCGAAGCTTTCAAGGATGTAGCCGCCGCAGCCGATGCCGCGGTTGAAATCGATCCTGCCGTCCTCGGCGGGCAGGATCGGCAGGTGATAATCCGACAGGATGAAGGGGAAGTCGGCATCGCCCGCTTCCAGCGTGATCACGACCACATGATCGCCATCGGCGCGGATATCGGTGATGGCTTCCACGATCGGCGCCGCGGCCGAGGCGCTGTCTTCGCCCCGGTGGTGGTTGAGCGAGGCGATGACGTCATCGGCCACCACATCCTTGCCGTCATGAAAGGTCACCCCCTCACGCAGCTTGAACGTCCATGTCGCGGCATCGGCCGAGGCTTCCCAGCTTTCGGCCAGTTCGGGTTCAAGCTGACCATCGGGGCCGATCACCGTCAGGTAGTTGTGCATGGTGTTGCCCAGCACCTGCACGAACGCCTGATCCCAGAGCGCGGGGTTGAGCGAGTCGGTCGTGTTGCCGTGCCCGAAGCCGATCCGGAACGTGCCGCCGCGCTTCGGCTCGGCCATCGCCTTGCGATAGCTGGCGGGCAGGATCAGCCCCGCCGCGCCGATGGCACCGGCACTTTTCATCAGCCCGCGGCGTGTGATGCCCGGTGTTCTGGGTAGGTTACTCATGGAGTCTCTCCTCTGTTGACCTTTTGTTTTCATAACGCGCCCTGATGACAGACGCCTGACGCCGATACTGCACAACGCACGCCACGCGTTGCAACCTTTTATACGCCGATCATGCGTTTGCACCGCAGTGTCGCGGGGTGTGCAGAGCGCCTCATGCATGCGGATTGCTGGCTGATCCGTCAATCAACAATCCGGACATGTCGCTGATATGGTGGTGCAGGGCCTCGGCCAGACGGTCCAGGTCCGGCGCCTGTAATCCCGGTGCCGACAGGACCGCCAGCGGTTCCACCCGCGCGGCCCGGCTGCGGCGGTAACGCGGGTCATAGTGCTCTTTTAGCAGCGAAGCGGCCAGCGCCTCGAAGGCCCCGACCTGCGCCCAGGCCTGCCAGCGGGACACGGTGTCGCGGCTGTGAAACGGGCGCAGGGCATCGATCCGCGCCGCCAGCCGCTCCGGCGCCGCCGTCAGATCGTCATAGCCTTCGACCAGATAGGCCGCGCGCGCGGTCAACGGCGCCTCGACCCGCAGGCGGGGTGCCACGCGCATGGCGGTCCAGAGCGCGGGAGGGACCATGATCCGCCCGATCCGGTGCGATTCGTCCTCCACCAGCACCGGGCGGGCCGGGTCCAGCGTCGCCATGCGCAGCGCCAGCGCGGACTCGAACGCCTTTTGCGACGGCTGCCCGCCCGGCATCTCGCCGAACAATGACCCGCGATGCCGCGCCATGGCTTCCAGGTCCAGCACCTGCACGCCGCGCGCCGCCAGCCGCGCCAACAGGTCCGTCTTGGCGGTGCCGGTGTTGCCTTCGAGCACGATCACCGGCGCCGGGAAGGGCCGGTCATAAAGTCCGCGCGCCACCAGACGGCGGTAACTGCGGTAGCCGCCCTCGAGCACCTGCGCCCGCCAGCCGACCTGCGCCATGACCAGCGCCAGCGCCCCCGAGCGCTGCCCGCCCCGCCAGCAATAGACCACCGCCCGCCAGTCGCGCGGCCGCTGCGCAAGCGGCCCCTCCAGCATCGCCGCCACATTGCGCGCCACCAGCGCAGCGCCCATGCGACGCGCCGCAAACCGGTCCTGCTGCACATGGACGGTGCCCACCCGCGCGCGCTCGGCATTGCTCAGGACGGGCAGGTTGATCGCGCCGGGCAGGTGATCCTCGGCGAACTCGGCGGGCGAACGGACATCGA
>SKMI01000169.1 GCA_007121115.1 Paracoccaceae bacterium
ACCCGCACGCCCCGAGGGCGCTTTCGCGACAAGGCGCAGCCGCGAGGTTGTCAACGACAGGGCGGCGTTACACCGAACGACGACGGGTGTAGAGCACGGCCATGCTGTCATGCAGGGTGATCGGCCCGCCCAGATAGTCGCTGCCGATGCTTGGCGTGCGCAGCGCCACATGCCAGCCGCCGCCCTCCAGCCCTGGCACCGGCAGGGTGACGGGGTCGATGTCTTCCAGCGGCTTGCCCTCCAGATGCGCGATCATGAACACCTGTTCGCCATCGGGGCCGTGGCGCAGCGCGCGAAAGGCCAGCGTGCCCCTGGTCGGCGTGTGGTAGTCGAGCACATCGTCCGGCCCGTAATTATCGCGCAGCCAGGGTCGCGTGGCGCGGAACTCGCGCAGCTTCAGCATGTAGTCGGTATGCGCATCACCCAGACGGTCCAGATACTTGGCGACATTGGAAAAATCGTGCATGTCGTCCATCCAGGCCCGCGCCATGCGCTTCAGCGCCGCCGCGTCATAGGGGGTCGGTCCGTCCAGCGGCGGGTCCACCGCGTTCAGGAGCTTCGCCATCACGTCCAGATCGTATTCCGTCGCCTCGACCAGCGCGGGCAGTGTCATCATGAACCGGTCCAGCGCCGTGCGGTCGGCAAAGCCCAGCGCCTTCAGCCGGGTAAAATTGCCGGGTTCGGAATAGGTGTAGTCGTCCACCTGCCAGTTGAGCGAGATCGCCTCTTCGGCGACGATCTTCACACCGTACTGGTCATCCTGATTGCGGATGAACCCCCAGCTTGCCCGCGCCATTGCATTCAGGAAATCCATCGGCACGCCGGGAAAGGCCACATAGGTCAGCATCTGCGCCGAGGGGTGGTCATAGGCCTTGTCCAGGATCTCCATCTTGGTGTCGCCCAGACGGGTGTTGATGTTCAGCTTCGGATTGATCTGCGTGCCCCGGCGCAGGGTGTCATGGTTGGCGCAGCCCGAAATCCAGTTGGCGCCGTGCCGCACGATTTCCTGAATGCGCCAGAATTTCGACAGCCAGAAGGTATAGAGGAACGGCGTGTTGTGCGCGAAGGTCAGCGGGCCCCACTGGAACACGTCATCGTCGCGCTGCGCCTCGATCACGGCGCGGTAGTCCGAGCTGAGTTCCCAGTCCTCGTCGGGCCAGGGGCGGCCATCCTCGAACACGAACCAGGGGCGGTATTGGCGGCCTGCCACCTCTTGAACGATATCGGCCATTTCCTGCAGGTATTCGTCATCATGGCGCAGCATCTGGGCGTCGCTGTCCCACCACTTGAAATCCTGCGCCCCGTCCACGCGCACCCCGTCGGCGCCGAAATTCACCTTTCGCCGCTGCATTTCCAGCAAGATCGCGCGCACCACCGGGTGGCGATAGTTCATGTTCAGGCCGTACATGTTCGGCCCCGCGAAATAATGGTGGCTGAGGCCCCGCAGCCCCTGATTGTCACTGTGCCCGAACACCACATCCAGGATCAGCTTCTTCGGCCCGCCGGGGAAATTGTGCAGGACGGCGGCCAGGTCCACCAGTTCGTCCGGCCGGTCGGTTTCCAGGAGCGACGGGTTCACCGCCGCCATGCCGGTGATCACCACATCATAGCCCCAGTTGGTGGTATCGGGGCGGCGGATATCGACCACCAGCCGGTCGCCTGTATCCCCGATCTCTGTCCAGAAATCGGGCCCCGCCTCATAAACGGTGGTGGGCTCTACCGGCAGCAGTTGCACTGCGTCATAGCCCAGGAAGATGCGGTCCGCAGGCTCCAGCGGCCCGCCCTGTGCCACCCGTTCGGCCAGCATCTCGAATTGCCGCGTCAGCCCGGCCAGGCTCATGCTGGCGGTGGCGGTGGGGACATGGATCTGCAGGATGTTCGACGGCGGGCCGAACTTGTGGATTTCGCCTTCGGGCAGCGCGGCGTAATAGTCCCTGTCCGCGCGGGCGGCCTGCATGGCCTCGACATCGTAGTATTCCGCCGGGGCGAACGGGCCGAAGGGGACCGAGGCCGAGAGCGGGTCCAGAATGCGGTTCCAGCGGTTTTCGGCATCGCGCCAGACCAGCGAATAGAAGCTGCCCACCTGATCGCGGGTCCCGGCGGTCATGCCGGTTATCACAGCCACGCACCAGGCCTCGGTCCGGGCCACGGGGACGCGGGTGCGGCGGAAGGTCAGCTTCTGTCGCGAGCGGGACAACGCCGCCTCGCCCTCGATCTCCAGCACCTCGATGAAGATATCGTCGTCATAGACCCGGCGTTCCTGAAGTTCGGGCGCCCAGAAAACCACCTCGCAGACCTCGCCCAGACGATGCGCGCCCAGACGGCGGGCAACCGTGCGCGCCGCGTCGAAAGCGGTTGCGCCGCTGTGCATCGCCTCGTGCACCCAGTCCACCAGTGCCGCTGTCGCTTCGGGGTCCTGCGAAATGGCGCTGGTGCTCATCGTCTCGGACATGGTTCTCCCCTGAATTACTGCGGCGCACTGCCGCGCCCGTTTGGCGGTCAATGTTAGAGGTTACGACGCCCCAGTCCAGCGCACGCCCCTGCCGGTAGCGTCATGCAGGCAAGGTGTGTGGTTCCTTGGGCCAAGGATAACGCGGTTGCCGCCTTCTCGGGCGCGCGGCCCAAGCGTGTCGGTCAGAATGACGTTTTCATCCGATATCCCGGCGCGTAGTGCTGCGTGACCAGTGTGATCGCCTGATCCGCCGTCCAGGTGATCCGCTCCATGGCGAAGACGGCGCTGCCTGGCGCGCAGCGCAGCGCATCGGCGATGGCGGCATCCGCCGCCACGGCACCGAGCGCCAGATCGCCGCGCGTGAAGGCCACGTTCTGCACCAGCCAGGAATTCGCATCGACCCGCGCCAGATCGAGGTCCAGCACGGCAGGCACGGCGGCCGGGTTCAGCCATCGGTCCTCGTAGACATGCGGCGCGCCGTCGCTCAGATGCAGCGCCCGGACCCGCAGCAGCCCTGTGCCCGCGGC
This sequence comes from Paracoccaceae bacterium, assembly GCA_007121115.1. Taxonomy (GTDB): domain Bacteria; phylum Pseudomonadota; class Alphaproteobacteria; order Rhodobacterales; family Rhodobacteraceae; genus Rhabdonatronobacter. The sequence continues at coordinate 2,980 of SKMI01000169.1, forward strand.
CAGCCCCATCCGGCGGCAGACCTCGGCCGGGCCCGGGCCGGGCGCGCGGTCGATCAGGGCATAGCCATGGGTGGCGCCGCGCGCCACGACCTCCTGCCGGATCACCGGGATTTCAAGCGTCGCCTTGCGCAGCGGGGTCAGAACCACCCGCGTCCCGCCCTTGCGCCGACGCTCCAGAAGCCCCGCCTCGGCCAGATCGCGCAGGGCGCGGTTGACGGTGGCGCGGGCGCAGCCCCATTCGGCGGCCAGATCGGCCTCATTCGGGATCAGCTCGCCCGGTGGCCAGTCGCGCGCGCGGATGCGGCGCAGCGCCTCGTCGCGCGCGTCCTGCCAGCCGAAGGACGTTTCAGAGGGCATCGCGCAGCCGCTCCAGCGTGCGCAGATAGGCGGCCGTGATCGCCGCATGCGCCCGGTGCCGCCCGCCCCGGACCACGTGCCGCCCGGCGGACCAGACCTCAGCCACGGCGCGGTCGTCCCCGGCAAAGATCCAGGCGTCCAGCACCGTGTCGCCCTGCCGACCCACCAGATCCACCGCGCCCCCGTCCAGCGCGAGCAGGTCCGCCCAGCACCCCTGCGCAATCGCCCCGCTGTCGCGCACCGCCGCCTGCGCGCCCCCGTTGGCGGCGCCCTCGAACAGCACCCGCCCGGTGGAGCGTGCGGGCGTGGCCAGCGCCGCCCGCGACCGGTCGCGCAGGCGCTGCGAATACTCCAGGGTGCGCAACTCCTCGGTCAGCGCGATGCGGATGTTGCTGTCCGAACCAACGCCAAAGGCCCCGCCCGCGCCCAGCCAGCGCACCCCGTCGAAGATGCCATCGCCGAGCGAGGATTCGGTGATCGGGCACAGCCCCGCCACCGCGCCGGTGGAGGCCAGCGCCGTGGTCTCCTCGGGCTCCATCTGCGTGCAGTGGATCAGGCACCAGCGCGGGTCCACCGGCGCGTTGTCCAGCAGCCAGCGCACGGGCCGCGCCCCAAAGGCCGCCTGGACCTCATCGACCTCGGCCACCTGTTCGGAAAGATGCATGTGGATCGGCCCCTCACTGAGTGTCTGTGCCCCGGCCAGCCCCTCGGGCGTGACCGCGCGCAGGCTGTGCGGCGCCACGCCCAGGCCCGTGTCGGCGGGCAACCCCGCCAGCGCGGCGCGCGACGCTTCCACCAGCCGCGCGAAACGGTCGGGGTCATTGCCGAAGCGGACCTGCCCCGGCCCCAGCGCCCGCCCGTCGCACCCGCCCTGCTGATAGAGCACCGGCAGCAGCGTCAGCCCGATCCCCGTCTGTTCGGCGGCGGCAGCGATCCGCGCGGCCATCTCCGCAAGATCATCGTAAGGCGCCCCGCCCGGCTGGTGGTGCAGGTAGTGAAATTCCACATTACAGGCATACCCCGCCTCCAGCATCTGCATCTGCACGAAGGCGGCGATGGCCTGAACATCCTCGGGCCGCAGCCGGTCCAGAAAGCGGAACATCAACCGCCGCCACGTCCAGAAACTGTCACGCGGATCGGGGCCGCGCGCCTCGGTCAACCCGGCCATGGCGCGCTGGAAGGCGTGGCTGTGCAGGTTCGCGGGCGCGGGCAGCAGAAAGTCGAGCGCCTGCCGCAGCGGTGCGGCGCCCTTGGTCACCGCGCAGATCCGCCCGTCGGCGCCGATCTCCACCCGCACATTGCGTGCCCATCCATCCGGCAGCAGCGCCTGTCGCGCGAAAAGGGTTGTCATGAGGCCTCCGGCATGAGGGTGGTTGACAGTGCTTATTATGTATAGACATATTATCCGAAATCCAGCGCAGGGCAAGCGCGATTCGCCCGCCCGCGCCAAAGCACCAAAGGGACCCCCATGACCGACGCGCTACTGATCAATGCCCGGCTGGCCACACTGGATGGCCCCGGCTACGGGCTGATCGAACGCGGCGCACTGGCCATCACGGACGGGCGCATCACCTGGATTGGCGCCTCGGCCGACCTGCCCGCCGATCACGCCGCCCTGCCCCGCCATGACCTTGGCGAGCGGCTCATCACCCCCGCGCCCATCGACTGCCACACGCATCTGATCCACGGCGGCGACCGCGCGCGCGAATTCGAACTGCGCCTGCAGGGCGCCAGCTACGCCGAAATCGCCCGCGCCGGGGGCGGCATCCTCTCCACCGTCGCCGCCACCCGCGCCGCGGACGAGGACACGCTTGTCGCCGCCGCCCTGCCCTGGCTCGACGCGCTGCTGGCCGAGGGCGTGGCCACGGTCGAGGTGAAATCCGGCTACGGCCTCGACCCCGAGACCGAATTGCGGATGCTCCGCGCCGCACGGCGACTGGAGAGCCTGCGCCAGATACGCATCGTCACCACCTTCCTCGGCGCCCACGCCTGCCCGCCCGAGAACGACCCCGACACTTATGTCGACAGTATCTGCATCCCCACCCTGCACACCGCCCACGCCGAAGGGCTGGTCGATGCGGTCGACGGGTTCTGCGAGGGCATCGCCTTCACCCCCGCCCAGATCGCCCGCGTCTTCGACGCCGCCCGTGCACTGGACCTGCCGGTCAAGCTGCACGCCGAACAACTGAGCCACACCGGCGGGACCGCGCTCGCCGCCCGCTACAACGCGCTTTCCGCCGACCATGTCGAATACGCCACCGAAGACGACGCCCGGGCCATGGCCGCCGCCGGCACCGTCGCTGTTCTGCTGCCCGGCGCCTTCTACACCCTGCACGAGACCCAGGCGCCCCCCATCGCTGCCTTCCGCGCCCAAGGCGTACGGATGGCGCTGGCCACCGACTGCAACCCGGGTTCATCGCCGCTGTCCTCGATCCTGCTGACCATGAACATGGGCTGCACTCTCTTTCGCCTGACGCCCGAGGAAGCCCTGCGCGGCATCACCACCCACGCCGCCGCCGCGCTCGGCCTGACCGATCGCGGGCGGCTGGCGCCGGGCCTGCGCGCCGATCTGGCGGTCTGGAACGTGGAAAACCCCGCCGAACTGGCCTGGCGCATCGGCTTCAATCCCCTCCATCAACGCTGGTTCAATGGTGCCCCATGCTGACCCTCACCCCCGGCGCCACGCCGCTGTCCCAGCTTGAAATCCTCTGGCGCGAGGGCCTGCCCGCAAGGCTGGACCCGGCCACCGCCGATCCCATCGCCGCAGCGGCGGCACAGGTCCGCGCGGCGGCCGAGGGCGGCGCGGCAGTGTATGGTGTCAACACCGGTTTCGGCAAGCTCGCCTCGGTCAAGATCGCGGCCCAGGACACCGCCACCCTCCAGCGCAACCTGATCCTCAGCCATGCCTGCGGCGTGGGCGAGGCGCTGGACGTGCCGACCACCCGCCTGATGATGGCGCTGAAACTCCTCAGCCTCGGGCGCGGCGCCTCGGGCGTGCAGCCGGAGACTGTGGCGCTGATCGAAGCGATGCTGGCGCGCGACGTCACCCCGGTGATCCCGGTGCAGGGCTCCGTGGGCGCCTCCGGGGACCTCGCGCCGCTGGCGCATATGACGGCAGTGATGATCGGCGCGGGCGAAGCCACGCTGGGCGGCGAAACCCTGCCCGGCGACGCGGCGCTGGCCAAGGCGGGCCTCTCGCCCGTCACCCTCGGCCCCAAGGAAGGGCTCGCGCTGATCAACGGCACACAATTCTCCACCGCGCTGGCGCTGGCGGGGCTCTTCGACGCCTGGCGGCTGGCGCGCGAAAGCCTGGTCATCGCCTGCCTGTCCACCGACGCCATCATGGGCTCCACCGCGCCGCTGCAACTGGAAATCCACCGCCTGCGCGGCCATCGCGGCCAGATCGAGGCCGCAGGCGCCATGCGCGCCCTGATGGACGGCTCGGAAATCCGCGAAAGCCACCGCGACGGCGACACCCGCGTGCAGGACCCCTATTGCATCCGCTGCGCCCCGCAGGTGCTGGGTGCCGCACTGGACCTCCTGCGCTTCGCCGCAACCACGCTGGAGACCGAAGCCAACGCGGTCACCGACAACCCGCTTGTCACCAGTGTCGGAATCGTCTCGGGCGGCAACTTCCACGCCGAACCCGTGGGTTTCGCCGCCGACATCATCGCCCTCGCCATCGCCGAGATTGGTGCCATCGCTCAGCGCAGGGTGGCCCTGATGGTCGATCCCACGCTCAGCTTCGACCTGCCCCCCTTCCTGACACCCGAGCCCGGCCTCAACTCCGGGCTGATGATCGCCGAGGTCACCACCGCCGCGCTGATGAGCGAGAACAAGCACCTCGCCAATCCCTGCTCCACCGACAGCACGCCCACCTCGGCCAATCAGGAGGATCATGTCTCCATGGCCGCCCATGGCGCACGGCGCCTGTCCCGCATGACCGCGAACCTCGCCCCCATTCTGGGGGTCGAGGCGCTCTGCGCCGCGCAGGGCATCGAATGCCGCGCGCCGCTCACCACCGCCGCCCCGCTGCAAGCCGCCCTCGCCACCCTGCGCGCCGAAGTCCCGCCGCTGGATCAGGACCGCTACCTCGCCCCCGATATCGCCGCCGCCGCCGCCCTCGCCCGCCAGGGCGCACTCGCGGATGCCGCCAGGCTGGAGTTCCCGCTGTGACCCCTACCCCCTTCATCTTGCCCCAAATACCCCGGGGGGAGTCGCCGTCAGGCGACGGGGGGCAGTGCCCCCCTCGACGCATGGCTTGGGGCGCAGCCCCGCAATCAGGTCACCCTCGATGACCCCGGTCGAAATCACCCGCGGCGACAGCCCCGTGCTGCTGGGCCTGCCGCATACCGGCACCCGGCTTCCGCCCGAAATCCTCGCGCGGCTCAACGCGCAGGGTCGGCGGCTCACGGACACCGACTGGCATATCGACCGGCTCTACGCCGACCTCCTGCCAGGCGCCACCGTTGTTCGCGCCACCTTCCACCGCTACGTGATCGACGCCAACCGACCCCCCGATGGCGCCAGCCTCTATCCGGGCCAGAACACCACCGGGCTGGTGCCCCTGACCGATTTCGACGGCGCGCCGATCTGGACCGAGCCACCCACCGAGGCTGATGTCACCGCCCGGCGCGAGGCCTTTCACCGCCCCTATCACGCGGCCATCGAGGCCGAACTCCAGCACATCCACGCCCGCCACGGGGTCGCGATCCTCTATGACTGCCATTCGATCCGCTCACGCATCCCCTACCTCTTCGACGGCATCTTGCCGGATTTCAACATCGGCACTGCAAGCGGCACATCCTGCGATTCGCGCGTCGAAGCTGCGGTGCATGAAATCTGTCTCAAAACCGAAGGCTACACCACTGTCCTGAATGGCCGTTTCAAGGGCGGCTGGACCACGCGTCACTATGGCCGCCGGGCAGAGGGCATCCACGCGCTCCAGATGGAGCTTGCACAAATCACACATCTGGCGACCGAGGCGCCCCCTTTCGCCCTCTGCCCAGAAAAGGCCGCGCGCCTGCGCCCGGTGCTGGCCGAAATCCTGCAAACGCTGGCCGAACTGGCCCCCAAGCTGCGAGGCTGACATGAACGCGAAACACCCTGGCCCCCGCCACAACACCCGCGACATCTACCCCCCCACCGGTCCCGAGATCACCGCGAAGAGCTGGCTGACCGAGGCGCCCATGCGGATGCTGATTAACAACCTGCACCCGGACGTCGCGGAGAACCCGCACGAGTTGGTGGTCTATGGCGGCATCGGCCGCGCGGCGCGCACCTGGGACGATTTCGACCGGATCGTCGCGGCGCTCAAGGATCTGGACAACGACCAGACCCTGCTGGTGCAATCGGGCAAACCGGTGGGCGTGTTCCGCACCCATGCCAATGCGCCGCGCGTGCTGATCGCCAACTCGAACCTGGTGCCGCACTGGGCCACTTGGGACCATTTCAGCGAACTCGACCGCAAGGGGCTGGCCATGTATGGCCAGATGACCGCCGGTAGCTGGATCTACATCGGCACGCAGGGAATCGTGCAGGGCACATACGAGACCTTCGCCGAGGCCGGGCGCCAGCATTACGGCGGCGATCTGCGCGGGCGCTGGATCCTGACGGCGGGCCTTGGCGGCATGGGCGGCGCGCAGCCGCTGGCGGCGGTGATGGCCGGGGCCTGCTGCCTGGCGGTGGAATGCGACGAGACCCGCGCCGATTTCCGCATCCGCACCCGCTATTGCGACGCGAAAACCCATGACCTGGACGATGCGCTGGCGATGATCGCCGACTGGACCGCCAAGGGCGAGGCCAAGTCGGTCGCGCTCATCGGCAACGCGGCCGAAGTCTTCCCCGAACTCGCCCGCCGCATGCAGGACGGCGGCCCCCGCCCCGACATGGTGACCGACCAGACCAGCGCCCATGATCCGGTGCATGGTTACCTGCCCCTCGGCTGGACCGTCGCGGACTGGCGCGCAAAGCAGGAGAGCGACCCGAAAGCGGTGGAAAAGGCCGCGCGGGCCAGCATGAAAACCCATGTCGCCGCGATGGTCGATTTCTGGAACGCGGGCGTGCCGACGCTGGATTACGGCAACAACATCCGTCAGGTGGCGCAGGACGAGGGGCTGGAAAACGCCTTCGCCTTCCCCGGCTTCGTGCCCGCCTATATCCGCCCGCTGTTCTGCCGGGGCGTCGGTCCGTTCCGCTGGTGCGCGCTTTCGGGCGACCCGGAGGATATCTATCGCACCGACGCGCGGATGAAGGCGCTTTTCCCCGAGAACGACCACCTGCACCGCTGGCTGGACATGGCCCGCGACCGCATCGCCTTTCAGGGCCTGCCCGCGCGGATCATGTGGATCGGGCTGGGCGAGCGGCACAAGGCGGGGCTGGCGATCAACGAGATGGTGCGGAACGGCGAGCTGAAGGCGCCGGTGGTGATCGGGCGCGACCATCTGGACTCGGGGTCCGTCGCCTCGCCCAACCGTGAGACCGAAGCGATGCGGGACGGCTCGGACGCGGTGTCGGACTGGCCCTTGCTCAATGCGCTCCTCAACACCGCCAGCGGCGCCACCTGGGTCAGCCTTCACCATGGCGGCGGCGTCGGCATGGGGTTTTCGCAGCATTCGGGGATGGTGATCGTCTGCGATGGAACCGAGGAGGCCGACCGGCGGCTGGAACGCGTGCTGTGGAACGACCCGGCCACGGGGGTGATGCGCCACGCCGATGCGGGCTACGACATCGCGCTCGACTGCGCACGTGAACACGGGCTGACCCTGCCCGCGATCCTGAAGGATTGAGGCGGCTCAGGCGCCCTCGGGCCGCCATTGCCCACCCTCATCCAGCAGCGGGTGGCGGGCGATAAGCGCGGCGACGGCCTGCGCGGCGGCGGCCGCGTCCTCGGGGTAGTAGGCCAGCGGGTCGGGCTGATCGAGCGGCGCGCGCAGGAAGCCCAGTGCGGTGGCATAGGCGCAAAACCCGGTGTAGGCCGGGTTGTAGCCGCCTTCCTGCGCGATCAGCAGGCCGTGGGCAGTTGCGTCCGCCACCTCGGCCAGCAGCGCGGCCATGGCGTGAAACCCCGCCATGCTGAGCAGTTGCCGCCCGTTGGGATCGAACTGGCTGGCGTCCTGCCCGTTGGCGACGATGATCAGGTTGGGCGCGAAGCGGCGCAGCGCGGGCAGCACGATCTGGCGGATCAGCGCCACCGTCGCCGCATCGCCGGAGCCGAAGGGCAGTGGCAGGTTGAGGTTGTAGCCCCGCCCCGCGCCGGTGCCGGTCTCGTCGACCTCGCCGGTCTGGGGGTGGCTGTCGGGCGACCAGGCGCCGTGGTTCATGTGGACCGAGATCGTCAGCACATCGTCGCGCGCGTAGAACCCGGCCTGGGTGCCGTTGCCGTGGTGCACGTCCCAATCCACCACGGCGACCCGTGCGCAACCGGCATCGCGGGCGTGTTCTGCCGCCATGGCGACGCCGTTCAGGAAGCAATACCCGTCGGCCACGTCGCGCGCCGCATGGTGCCCCGGCGGGCGGACCAGCGCGTAGGCCAGGCGCGTCTGCCCGGACAGGATCGCCTCCAGCGCGGCCATCACCGTGCCCGCCCCGGCGCGCACCGCCCGCATGCCGCCTGCGGGCAGGCAGGTGGTGTCGGTGAGCCAGCGGCCCGTGGCATCCGCGTCTTCCAGCATGCGCAGATATTCGGGGGTGTGAAAGCGCGTGATCTCGGCATCGGTGGCGGGGCGCCCTTCATGCCAGCGAAAGCGGTGGGCGGAGGGTGCGCGCTCCAGCACCGCCCGGATGTTGGCGATCCGCTCAGGGCCCTCGGCGAAGGGCATCTGATGGGCCAGAAGGGGCGAGGCGGGTTTCTCGAACAGCCCGTCGGGCACGCGCATGCTCAGCACGTCGGGGTGGAAAAACACGTCCAGCATGGGGTCGGTCACGGGCGCCTCCGGGCTCACACCGCCACCAGCCCGCGCGGCAGGATCGACAGCACCTCGATCCCGCTCTCGGTCACCAGCAGCGTCTCGATATAGGCCGCGCCGGTGCCGCCGGCCCAGCCTTCGGTATCGTCGAACTGGCCCTCGAAGTTGAACACCATCCCCGGTTCCAGCACGCAATCGGGCGAGCCGTAGCGCGGGCCGACCCAGATCTCGCCCACCCAGTCCGGCGGCAGGGCGATGCCCAGCGCGTAGCCGCTGACCACCCAGACCTTGTCGCGCAACCCCTGCGCATCGGTCCAGTCATCGGCAATGCGCTTGACGTCGGAAAATCGCATGCCGGGGCCGAAGCCTTCGGTGATCCGGTCGATGGTGGCGGCGGCCTTGTCCATCAGGTCATGCCAGCGCAGGTCCACATTGCCCACGGCAAAGGTCCGGTTGAGGTTGACGTGATAGCGGTGGAGCGAGGCGCAGAAGTCGATGAACACCAGTTCGTCCTGGCCGATGGGGCGGGCTTGGGCCGGGCTGTGGTGGGTGCCCGCGCGGGGACCTGCGCCGATCATGCAGCGGATCGCCGGATCGCCGCCGCCTTCGGCCATCATCGCGGCCATGATGATGCCCTGCAACTCGGTCTCCAGAAGCCCCGGCCGCAGCGCCTCGCGCGCGCGGGTCATGGCAATGTCGGCGATCCTTGCGGCGTCTCGGATACAGGCGACCTCGGCCGGGGATTTGATCAGCCGGATCAGCTCGATCAGCCCCGAGGCATCGGCGGTGGCGAGCCCGACCCCTTCGAGTGCGGCGCGCAGGGTCTCGATGGTCCGCCCGTGGGGCGCATAGCCCCAGGGCTGCACGCCGATCCGTGCGCCTGCCGCCAGCGCCTCCCGCGCTGCCTTGGCGATGATCCCGGCGTTGCCGTGCGGCACAGTGGCATTCAGCCAGACCACCCCGTCCAGCCCCGGGGTCAGTTCCACCATGGTCCGGTGCATGGGCGTGTCGAAGAACACCAGCCGCGCGTCTTCGGCCGTGAGCAGACAGCCGGTCAGGCAGCGCAGGTGATACCAGATCATGTCATAGCCGGTCAGATAGCAGATGTCCGCCGGGTTGGTGACGACCATGGCGTCCAGCCCCTGCGCGGCCATGGCCTTGGCCACCTTCGCGCGGCGGGTGGCGTATTCCTCGGGCGGGAAGGGCTGCGGCCAGTCGGCGTGGGCGGGGGTGCGGGGCATCGTGGGGCCTTTGCGGTAGAGCGGTTCGGCGCAGCGTAGCGCCGTGCCAGGCGATTGCCCAGAGCGGTTTTGCCTGACAATGTCCGGTGGACGCCCGCCCCGGCGCGCGCGATAGTGACCCGCCGCAATCGACGCCGGAGGCCCCTTCGCATGTTCCTGAAAAACGCCTGGTATGTCGCCGCCCTCGACCACGAGATCACCCGCGCCCTGACTCCGGTGCAGGTGCTGGATGAGGCGATCGTGCTCTACCGTACCTCGGCCGGAACGGTGGCGGCGCTCGAGGATGCCTGCCCGCACCGCAAGCTGCCGCTCTCCATGGGGCGGCTGAAGGGCGATCAGGTCGAATGCGGCTATCACGGGCTGACCTTCGACGCCGCGGGCACCTGCACCCGCGTGCCGGGCGCCGAGCGCATCCCCCACCGTGCCTGCGTGCGCGCTTACCCGGTGGCCGAGCGTTACGGGCTGGTCTGGGTCTGGATGGGTGAGCCCTCCCGCGCCGACCCGGCCCTGATCTTCGACGTTCCCGAATGGGGCGACCCGGCGTGGGGCGTGAACCGGGGCGATGCGATGACGCTCGCGTGCAACTACCTTTACATGACCGACAACCTGCTGGACCCCAGCCACGTGGCCTGGGTGCATCAGGGCAGTTTCGGCGGCGCGGGCACGGACGAGGAACCGCTCAACACCGATGTGCACGCGCAGGGCGTGACGGTCTGGCGCTGGCTGATGGATACCCCGCCTGCGCCCTTCTACGCGCCGTTCCTGAGCTTCGACGGCAACTGCGACCGCAAGCAGCATTACGAGGTGCACTGGCCCTGCCACGCCGTCATCAAGGCGATCTTCACCCCCGCAGGCACCGGCGGCGAGGGGCAACCCCTGCCCACGGAGGCCTTCGTCATGAACAGCTACAACTTCATGACCCCGGTCAGCGCCACCGAAACCCGCTACTACTGGTTCCAGATGCGCAACTTCGCCCCGGATGACGCCGAGGTATCGGAGCGCTTCGCCAAATCCGTGCGCGGCGCGTTCGAGGAAGATCGCGTCATCCTCAACGCGGTGCAGAAGGGGATGGACGACATGCGCACGCCAAACCTCGATCTGGCCATCGACCTGGGCCCGCTGCGCTTCCGCCAGCGGCTGCGCAAGATGGTCGAGGCCGAGGCGGAGACGCCGGGCTGACCTGCAGCGCCCGGGGCGTGGCCTGGCGCGCTTATCCGCCGCCCCGACACGCCCGCGCCTGATCGCGCAGCACGGCGTAATCGGCGAGCCAACCCGGAAGCCGCGCGTTCGCGGGCAGCGCGGCCAGTTCGTCGGCCACCCGCACCTGCTCGGCGGGGCTGTAGTCCACCACCGGCGGGCAGGCACCGGGCGCGGGGTCAGAACCGGCCATCGCGCAGGCGCTCAACAACAGCGTCGGGGCTGCGCGGGCGACGCGCGGCGGCGTCCAGCATCTGACGGTGGATGGCATCGTTGCGCTCCAGGGTTTCGAGCCGCTCGGCGGCGCGGCCCGCGCGCTCGCCCCCACGGCGCAGGTTGAGAAGAAAGAGGCCGATGCCGACCGCAACCAGCGCCCAGGCCGCGACCCGGCGCGCCCATGGGTGCGTCATCAGCCGGGCGAAAACCCCGGGCAGCAGGCGCAGCCCCATCAGCGCAGCCCGTTGCGCCAGTCATCCACCCGCGCCCAGACCGCCAGCGCAATCCCGCCCAGCGCCAGCGCGATGAACAGCCAGCGCAGCGTGTCCAGATACGGCAGCAGCGGCAGCACCGCCTCCTGCGCCTCGGCCAGCACCTCCTGCGCGACCTCGATCCCGGCGGCGCCGACCGTGGCCGCCCCCGCCGCGCCCGTGCCCTTCAGCGTGCGGCTGTCGGCGAGCTTCTCGCGCGCGGTTGGGGTCTCGGGCGCGAAGGGCACGGGGCGGCCCGGGAATCGGTCGCCCCACTGCCGCGCGGGGCCAAGGTCGATGTGGATGAACCCTGAACGCGGATAGAAGCCGAAGCCGAGGAAACCCACCTCGCGGGCTGCAGCCTCGAACGCCGCCGGGTCGTGGTTCGACATGGCGATGTCGAACGCAGTCGCATCCATGTGTTTCGAACCCGGCGCGCCGCCCACGTTGCGGTTGTGCTGCGGCGAGCGATAGGCGGAGCGCACGATCAGCGGCTTGCCCAGCCGGTCGCGGAGCGCCTGCAGCTTGTCCAGCGCCTCCATGTGCAGCTTCAACTGGCCGGTCCCCCGGCAGGCGATTTCGGCGGGCGAGAAATTGGGCCAGCGCCAGAGCCCCTCGGGCACGTCGTCGAAATGGCCGAAGCTGCGGACCGGATCGGGCATGGCGGGTCTCCTGCGGGGCGGCGCGCCCCTTGTCGGGACCGCCGCCCCATGCGTTGCAAGGCTGCGTTCGGCAGGGATCATGCCCGCGCGGGCTTGCCACACGGTGAGGGCAGCGCGCGCCGGGGGGCGGCAACACCGGGGCGCCGCCGCGCCCCGCGCGATGGGTCACTCTGGAACGCCAGCCTGCTCATCCCGCCTGCGCGTCAGCACAGGCAGCGCCGCCGAAGCGCCCCGAAAACAGTATTGGGGGGAGGGCGGGCGGGGCGCTTTTTCAACACGCCTCAGACCTTCGCGCCCAGTGGGTCCGTAAACACCCCATCACAGTCTCAGGCGAAAAGCTCCACCAGATCGACGCTTGCCTCCTGGCCCAGTGCGTCCTTGCGCGTGGTCAGGAAACCGTCGGCGGCCTTGCGCCCGGCCTGTTTCAATTCGTGCAGCAGATAGGGCGAGGGCGCCAGCTTGCTGGTCACCGACAGCGTGTTCATCAGCGCGTCATCCGCGATCATGTGCACCAGCACGTTCTTCATGGCCCCTTCCGGCATGCGTCCCTCGGCGATCAGCCGCTTGACGAAGCTGATCGCCCGCAATTCGCGCAGCAAGGACGAATTGAAGCTGATCTCGTTGATCCGGTTCTGGATTTCCTGCGGCGTGGTCGGCACCATGTCGCGTAAGAGAGGATTGATGTTGACGATCACGATATCCGCCGGCAACTCCGGATCGAAGAGCGGAAACAGCGCCGGGTTGCCGGTGTAGCCGCCGTCCCAGAACGCCTCGACCTCCTTGGTCTTCGGGTCCTCGAACTCGATTGCCTGGAACACGGTGGGCAGGCAGGCCGAGGCGAGGATCGATTCGCAACTGACCTCGTCACCCTCGAACACGCGGATCTTGCCGGTGCGCACATTGGTGGCGGCGATGAACAGCGCCGGGCCCTCGCTGGCGCAGACCTGATCGAAGCGCAGGCTGCGCACCACGCTCTCGAGCGGGTTGCGGTAGAACGGGCCGTAGCCGTAGGGGCTGACCAGCCGGGTCGCCACCTCCATCGGATTGAGCGGCATGAACGCCTCGATCGCTGAATTCAGCGTGCCCACCGGCGGCAGCAGGCTGGCGAACCAGCCGGTCATGCGCAGGTCGCGCACCGCGCCGACCTGATGCCAGATGCGGTCCAACAGGCGCCGCGCCTCGGCCGGGCCGCCCGCCACCAGCCCGGCCTTGAGCGCCGCGCCGTTCAGCGCGCCCGCAGAGGTGCCGGAAATCCCCGCGATCTCGATATCCGGCTCCTGCAGCAGCCGGTCCAGGACGCCCCAGGTGAAGGCGCCATGCGCGCCGCCGCCCTGCAACGCGAGATTGATGCGGATAGGCTCAGGTTTCCGTGCCATGGAGCATCTCCCTTACGACGATCAAGTCCAGCGTCCAAATCCAGCACTCAGACCCAGCGCCTTGTGCGGGTGAAATACGCCTCGGCCTGCGGGCCGAAGGCGGCGCGCAGGCGCGCCTCCTCGGGCAGGATGAAGCGGCGCTGCAGCACCCAGGCCAGCAGCGGCACCAGCGGCCAGGCCAGATGCGCGCCCCAGATCAGGATGAACCCCGCCAGCAGGAGCACATCGGCCAGATAGATGGGATTTCGGCTGAGCCGAAACACCCCGTCGGTGATCAGCGCATCGGGCGCCCGGTGCGGGACAATGGTGGTGCGGTGGCGCAGGAAACGCACCGCTGCGGCCACCATCAGCGCGACCGCTACGGCCACCAGAAGCCAGCCAAGCATGACCAGCGGCGCAACCTCCGCCGCCATGGGCACGGATGCCCCCACTCCGCGCGCCAGCAGCAGCGCGGCAATCAGCCAGACGGGCGGGTAATCCAGATACGACAACATGCAGCGACGAAACCCTGTTGCCGCGCAAAGCGCAAGCGCAGAAGCGGATGCCTGCGTCGATACCGCGCGAGGGCCGCTTCGGCTCGATAACAGTTTCGCTGCCGCCGTCAGCAGCGCGCCCATCCGGAACGCAAAAGGGGCGGCCCCAAGACCGCCCCGATCATCCCCGCCTGCGCGCGGCTTATTCCTCGTCCAGCGACTCGACCGCCTGTTGCAGCGCGTCCTTGTCCACTTCCTTCTCGGTCACGGTGATCTGGTCGATGATATGGTCGACCACCTTGTCCTCGAAGATCGGCGCGCGAAGCTGCTGCTGCATCTCGGCGTTCTTCTGCACGAATTCGAAAAATGCGCGCTCCTGCCCCGGATACTGCCGGGCCTGCTGCATCACCGCCTGGGTCATTTCCTGATCCGAGACCTGCACCTCGGCCTTCGATCCGACCTCGGCCAGCAGAAGGCCCAGCTTCACCCGGCGCTCGGCCAGTTTCACGTGCTCCTCGGTCGGTTCGATCTCGCCGTGGCTGTGATCGTTCGGGTCGGTGTCCGGGTTGTCGTCATGCCAGAGCTGGTGGGCGATCTGCTTCGCCTCGGCCTCGACCAGCGAAGGCGGCAGATCGAAGCTCACCCGCTCGTCCAGCTGGTCCAGCAGCGCGCGCTTCAGCACAGCGCGCGCGGCCTGTCCGTATTCGGCCTCCAGCCGCTCGCGGATCTGGGACTTGAGCGCATCCAGGCTTTCGGCGCCGAACTGCTTGGCCAGCTCATCGTCGATGGTGGCCTCGGCGGGGGCCTTCACGGCCTTGACGGTGCAGTCGAAGACCGCTTCCTTGCCGGCCAGATGCTCGGCGCCGTATTCGTCGGGGAAGTTGACGGTGACGGCCTTTTCCTCGCCCGCCTTGACGCCTGCAAGCTGCTCTTCGAACCCCGGGATGAACTGCCCCGAGCCCAGCACCAGCGGGAAATCTTCCGCCGCACCGCCGTCGAAGGGCTCGCCGTCGATCTTGCCGACGAAATCCAGCGTCACCTGATCGCCGTCCTCGGCGGCGCCGTCCTTGTCCTCGAAATTCTGCGCGGATTTGGCCAGGTTCGCCAGCGCCTCGTCCACGGCGGCGTCATCGGCCTTGACCACCAGCCGCTCCAGTTCGATCCCGTCAAACTCGGGCAGCGGCACCTCGGGGAGCGCCTCGTAGTTCAGCGCCACCACAACGTCGTCGCCCTCCTTCCAGTCCTCGTTGGTCATCTTGACCTCGGGGCGCAGAGCGGGGCGGTCGCCGCTGTCGGCGAAATGCTGCTCCATGGCGCCGTCCACGGCGTCCTGCATCGCCTCGCCCAGCAGGCGCTTGCCGAACTGGCGCTTCAGAAGCGGCATCGGCACCTTGCCCTTGCGAAAGCCCTTCATCTCTATTTCGGGCTGCGCCTCGGCCAGCTTCTCGTCCACCTTGGCGTCCAGTTCGGCGGCGGTCACGGTAATCGTGTAGCCGCGCTTGAGGCCTTGGTTCAGGGTCTCGGTGACCTGCATTTCTCAGTTTTCCCTTCGCTTCATCTGGTGCGGGTGGAGGGACTTGAACCCCCACGCCTTGCGGCGCCAGAACCTAAATCTGGTGCGTCTGCCAATTTCGCCACACCCGCAATGCCTCGGCAGGGCCACCGTCGCCGGGGACCCGAAATTTCGCGCCTTCTAGCAAAAGGCCATTTCGGATGCGAGAGGAAAAGGACCCGCGCCGCAAGCGCAGATTTCACCGCCGCAACAGGCGCCGGGCGCGGGCCGGGGGCGTGCCATCCGGCCCATGCATTGCCTCTTGCGCGTCATGATTTCGGCACGAATCGCAGCGATTGTTTACGCGATGACAACAATTTTCGGATCAATCTGAGCATTCAGAGCGGAGAATCCCATGCACGCATCGATTGTCACCCTTGCCCCGCCGCTGCCCGCAACGCTCGCCAAGGCCCCCACGCCGCCTTCGTATTCTGACGCCGGAACGGTCGAAACACCCGGCATCGGGGCCGGGGCGCTGGTGCGCACCCTGGGCGGCGACCGACTGGTCGAGACATTGGAGCCCGGCACCACCCTCGTCGATTCGGATGGCCGGGTGCACAGCCTCTTGCGCCGGATCACCCTGCAACTGTCGCAAGCCCGGGTCGTGCGCATCGCCCCCGGCGCGCTGGACCTGCGCGGGCGGCTGGACCGGGATCTGGTCGTAGGCGCCGCGCAATCGGTGCAGTTCGACGACTGGCGCACCCAGCTTGTGCACGGCGCTACCGCTTTTGTCCCCGCCAGCAGCCTGTGCGACGACATGCTGATCGCGGCGGAGGATCGCGCCAACACCGTGCTTCATGTGCTGGTGACCCGTCAGCGCGCGGTCATCGTGGTGAACGGGATGCGGATGCTCTCGGCCACACGGACCCAGGCGGCACGGCTGGGCTTACCGCAACACCACTGACCCCGGCGCACCCTGTCCGGCACGCGCCCCGTCCGCCGCCGCTTGCCGCCGCGTGCCATCCTTGCCGTAGCGTCAGGCGACGCCGGGACGCAGCGTCCTTGTTTACGTTCACGTCATCTTGTCCTTGTATGGTCCCATGGTTGCGCCCACCTCGATGGCAACCGACGGAGGAGACCGGGGATGACCGACAAACGCTGGACCATACGGCAGATGTGCGATGACTTCGATGTCACGCCGCGTACACTGCGCTTCTATGAATCCAAGGAACTGATCTTTCCGGACCGCGAAGGGCAGCATCGTCTGTTTACCCGCGCCGATCGCGCGCGGCTGAAGCTGATCCTGCGCGGCAAGCGCTTCGGCTTCAGCCTCGAACAGATCCGGCAGTTGCTGGAAATGTACGACCGCGACGACAGCGAACTTCTGCAACTGCGCAAGACTTACGAGATCGCGCTGGAGCGGCTGGCCGACATGGAGCGCCAGCGCGCAGAGCTGGAAGAGGCGATCACCGACCTGCGCAAGGAACTCGCCTGGGGCGAAGAGACGTTCCGCCGCGCGGGTGTCGCGGTGCAAAGCCCCCCGGCCCGCGACGAGGCCCGTGACAAGACCAACCGCCGCAGCACCTCCACAAGCGATGATCCCGGCGCCCGCGCCAACCCCGCCCTGTAGGGTCGCGCCAAGCCGCCCGACCGTTCGCGATTCAAGCCTGACCACCCGGACCAGACGACAAGGACACCGCCATGACCAGCTTCACCCCCGCCACCCGTGACCTGCAATTCGTGCTGCACGACCTGCTGTCGGTCGAGACGTCCCAGATCGATGGCTTCGAAGACCTTGACCGCGAAACGGTCGAGGCGATCCTGACCGAGGCCGGCAAGCTGGCGACCGAGGTGCTGGCCCCCCTGAACCAGATCGGCGACCAGCAGGGTTGCCGTCTGGAAAACGGCGTTGTCTACACGCCCGAAGGGTTCAAGGACGCCTATGACAAGTTGTGTGAAGGCGGCTGGACGGGTCTCGACATGGACCCGGAGTATGGCGGTCAGGGCATGCCCTATGCGGTTCACACGGCGGTGGGCGAAATGCACTGCGCCGCCAACATGGCGCTGAACATGTATTCCGGCCTGACCCATGGCGCGGCCTCCACGATCCACGCCCACGGGACCGACGAGCAGAAGCAGACCTGGCTGCCAAAGATGATCTCGGGCGAATGGGGCGGGACCATGAACCTGACCGAGCCGCATTGCGGCACCGATCTGGGCCTGATGCGCACCAAGGCCGAACCGCAGGACGACGGCAGCTACCGGATCACCGGGCAGAAGATCTTCATCTCGGCGGGCGAGCATGACCTGACCGAAAACATCGTGCATCTGGTGCTGGCCAAGGCCCCGGGCGGCGGCAAGGGCACCAAGGGCGTTTCGCTGTTCATCGTGCCCAAGTTTCTGGTGAACGAAGACGGCAGCCTGGGCGCGCGCAACGGCGTCAGTGTGGGCAGCATCGAGCACAAGATGGGCATCCACGGCAACGCCACCTGCGTCATGAACTACGACGGCGCGCAGGGCTGGCTCCTGGGCGAATTGCACCGCGGCATGCCCGCCATGTTCACCATGATGAACGAAGCGCGCCTCGGCGTGGGGCTGCAGGGCTATGCCCAGGCCGCGCTGGCCCATGAACAGGCAGCCAGCTACGCCCGCGACCGTCTGCAGGGCCGCGCCGCCACCGGCGCCGAAAACCCCGAAGGCCCGGCCGACCCGCTGATCGTGCACCCGGACATCCGGCGCATGTTGATGGACCAGAAGAGCTTTGTCGAAGGTGCGCGCGCGCTCACGCTCTGGGGCGCCTTCCAGCTCGACCGCGCGCACCGCGCAGGCGACAAGGACGCCGAAGCGCTGGTCTCGCTCCTGACCCCGGTGATCAAGGGCTTCCTGACCGACAAGGGCTTTGACATGGCGGTCTCGGCCCAGCAGATCTATGGCGGGCACGGCTATATTGAAGAATGGGGCATGTCGCAGATTGTCCGCGACGCCCGCATCGCCATGATCTACGAAGGCGCCAACGGCATCCAGGCACTGGATCTGGTGGGCCGCAAACTGGCGCTGAACGGCGGCAAGCAGGTGATGGAGTTCTTCGCTCTGGTGCAGGCGGCTTGCGACGATCTGGCCCGTGACGAGTCGCTCGCACCCATGGGCGAGGCGCTGGGTGCGGCACTCAAGCGGCTGCAGGCGGCCTCGGGCTATTTTGCCGAACAGGGGATGAAGGCGCCCAATGATGCGTTGTCCGGGGCGACCGACTACATGCACCTGTTCGGGCATGTGGCGCTGGGGTTGATGTGGGCGCAGATGGCGCGCGCCGCCCATGACGCGCTGGCCGCCGACACGCCTGACCGGGACTTCTACGCCGCCAAGTTGGCTACCGCGCGCTACTACATGGCGCGGCAACTGCCCGCGACCTCCATGCACGCCGCGCGCATCCGCGCCGGGGGCGAGACGGTGATGGCCCTGCCCGCCGAGGCGTTCTGAACCGGGGGGTTGCACCATGCCCAAACGCTTCCGCCTGACCCGCCGTGTCAACCTCGCCCTGACCGAGGATGCCTACCGCCGCCTGAAGCGCTTTGCGCAGGAGGCGGGGCTGGACGAGGGCGAAGCGCTAAGCTTCCTGTTCGAGAATTTCGAGTCCGTGACCAACGCTGAAAACCTCGGCCACCGGTTGCGGCTCTTCAACGCGGAACTGGAGGCGCGCAAACGATGACGGTCGCGCCTGTGGACAGGTCGGATGCCTCCGGCGGGGGTACTTGGGGCAAGATGAAGTCAGGCGATGCGCCCCGTCCCTCGGCCACGACGGCATCCACAGTGCGGGGCGACTTCACCTTGCGCGGTCATCGGCTCCCCAGCCTGTACCGCGTCATCAGAGTAAGCGCGTTAAGGTTAATGGGCGATTACCGCGCCGCTTCATCTTGCCAAAAATACCCAAACTGGCCCGACACCCGGGCCAGACGATCCATGCAAGCAGGGCGCGCCGTCACGGCCGCGCCCCGCACCCAGACACCCCACGGGAGGACCCCATGACCGAAGCCTTCATCTATGACGCGATCCGCACCCCGCGCGGCAAGGGCCGCGCCGATGGCAGCCTGCACGAGGTGACGGCGGTGCGGCTGTCGGCGGGCGTGCTCAACGCGCTCAAGGCGCGCAACGATCTGGACACCACCGCCGTGGAGGATGTGATCTGGGGCAATGTGACCCAGGTGGGCGAGCAGGGTGGCTGTCTGGCACGCACGGCGGTGATGGCCTCGGATTTCGACGAGGGGGTGCCAGGGCTGGCGATCAACCGGTTCTGCGCCAGTGGCATGGAGGCGGTGAACCTCGCCGCGGGCCAGGTACGGGGCGGCGTGGGTTCGGCCTATGTCGCCGGCGGTGTCGAGATGATGAGCCGCGTGGCCATGGGCTCGGACGGGGCGGCGGTGGCCGTAGACCCGTCGGTGGCCATGGAGCGCTATTTCGTCCCGCAAGGCATCGCAGCCGACATCATCGCCACCGAATACGGCTTCACCCGTGACATGGCCGATGCGCTGGCGGTGGAGAGTCAGAAGCGCGCGGTGCGGGCCTGGGAAGAAGAGCGCTTCGCACGCTCGGTGGTGCCGGTCACCGACATTAACGGGCTGACCGTGCTGGACCGTGACGAGCATATCCGACCGGGCACCGACATGCAGAGCCTTGGCGGGCTGAACCCCGCCTTCAAGGAGATGGGCGAGGTGATGCCAGGCTTCGACAAGGTGGCGCTGATGAAATACCCGCACCTTGAGAAAATCGAACATATCCACCATGCGGGCAATTCCAGCGGCATCGTCGACGGGGCCGCGGCCCTGCTGATCGGAAATGCAGATTTCGGACATAAATATGGCTTGAAACCGAGGGCCCGGATCAAGGCGACGGCCCGGATCGGCACCGATCCGACCATCATGCTGACCGGCCCGGTGCCGGTGACCGAGAAGATCCTGCGCGAGACGGGCATGCATATTTCCGACATCGACCTGTTCGAGGTCAACGAGGCCTTTGCCTCGGTCGTGCTGCGGTTCATGCAGGCGTTCGGCGTGGACAGCGACCGGGTGAACGTCAACGGCGGCGCCATTGCCATGGGCCATCCGCTGGGCGCCACCGGCGCCATGATCATCGGCACGCTGCTCGATGAGCTGGAGCGGACCGGGAAGGGCACGGGGCTGGCAACGCTCTGCGTGGCCTCGGGCATGGGTGCGGCCACGATCATCGAGCGCGTGTAAGGGGAGGCAAGCACAATGACTAATTTTCACTATTCCGTCGATGCCGATGGCGTGGCCACCATCACCTGGGACATCGAAAACAAGTCCATGAACGTGCTGTCCATGGAGGGGCTTGCCGAACTGGACGCGCATATCGACACTGCGCTGAATGATGCCGCGGTGAAGGGCGTGATCATCACCTCCGGCAAGCCGGATTTCGCCGGCGGCATGGACCTGAATGTCATTGCGAAGATGAAGGAGATGGCCGGGGACCAGCCCGAAAAGGGGCTGTTCGACGGGATCATGTCCATGCACGCCACGCTGCGCAAGATCGAGCGCGCGGGCATGGACCCCAAGAAGCTGAAGGGCGGCAAGCCGATTGTCGCGGCGCTCCCGGGCACGGCGCTGGGGATCGGGCTGGAGATCCCGCTCGCCTGCCACCGGATCATCGCCGCCGACAACGCCCGCGCCAAGATCGGCCTGCCCGAGATCATGGTCGGCATCTTCCCGGGTGCGGGCGGCACCACGCGGCTGGCGCGCAAGCTGGGGGCTATGGGCGCCTCGCCCTTCCTGCTCGAAGGCAAGCTTTCGGAGCCGAAGAAGGCGAAATCCGTGGGCATCATCGACGAGGTGGTGCCCGGTGACGAACTGATGACCCGCGCCAAGGAGTGGGTTCTGAACGCGACCGACGCCGATCTGGTCAAGCCGTGGGACGCAAAGGGCTACAAGATGCCCGGCGGCGCGCCGTATCACCCGGCGGGCTTCATGACCTTCGTCGGCGCCTCGGCCATGGTCAATGGCAAGACGCAAGGGGTATATCCGGCGGCCAAGGCGCTGCTCTCTGCGGTCTACGAAGGCGCGCTGGTGCCCTTCGATACCGCGCTGAAGATCGAGG
>SKMI01000209.1 GCA_007121115.1 Paracoccaceae bacterium
AGCCGCCGCGGAAGGATTCCGATGCTGCCCTCCATCGCACTCATATGGACGTCCAGCTCGAAGGCTTCTATATCCTCACTCTCAAGGAGGAAGCGGGCAAAGGGGATGACGGTCGGATCGGTGGTGCGCAGTAGCTCTCTCATGCGCGGACCCTAGACCGAAGCCCCCCGCATTGTCGAGAACACCAGCGAGGCGGCATGAGCCTGGATCAACTCTCCCTGAAACCGCATGACCGCCTGGCCCGGGCGCTGGCCCCGGAGCTTGAGCGGGTCAACGCGCTGATCCAGGCCCGCATGGCCTCGGAGCACGCCCCGCGGATCCCCGAGGTAACGGCGCATCTGATCGAGGCCGGCGGCAAGCGCCTGCGCCCGATGCTCACGCTGGCGGCGGCGCGGCTCTGCGGCTACACGGGCGAGCATCACATCCGGCTGGCGGCCACGGTCGAATTCATCCACACCGCCACGCTTCTGCACGATGATGTGGTGGACGACAGCGCGCAGCGGCGCGGGCGGCCCACGGCGAACCTGCTGTGGGACAACCAGTCCTCGGTGCTGGTGGGGGATTATCTGTTCGCGCGCGCCTTCCAGTTGATGGTGGAATGCGGCTCGCTCCGGGTGCTGGACATCCTGTCGAACGCCGCCGCCACCATCGCCGAGGGCGAGGTGCTGCAACTGACCACCGTGCGCAACCTCGCCACCACCGAGGCCACCTATGAGCAGGTGATCCGCGGCAAGACGGCGGCGCTCTTCGCGGCGGCCACGCAATCCGGCGCGGTGATCGCCGGGGCGTCCGAGCCGCAGGCCGAGGCGCTGCGCCGCTACGGGGACGCGCTGGGCATGGCGTTCCAGATCGTCGACGATTTCCTGGATTACGGCGGCGCGGGCGACAAGATCGGCAAGAACCTGGGCGACGACTTCCGCGAAGGCAAACCGACGCTCCCGCTGATTCGTGCCGTGGCGCGCGCCGATGCGGATGAGCGCGCCTTCTGGGACCGCGTCATCACCCGGCGCGACCAGCACCCGGGCGATCTGGACCACGCCATGGCGCTGATGGCGCGTCACGGCACGCTGGAGGCCACGCGCCGCACCGCGATCGACTGGGCGGGCACCGCCCGCGAGGCTCTTGCGGACCTGCCCGAGAGCGACTTGCGCCATATGCTCGACGAACTGGCCGACTATGTGGTCGCCCGCGTGATCTGACCGGCGCAGTTCATCTTCGCGGAATCCGTCGCGCTGTCTCACCGGGCACGCCCGCCCTTCAACTTCATCTTGCCCCAAATACTCCGGGGGGAATCGGCCGGAACGGCCGATGGGGGGCTGGCCCCCCTTGCACCGTTTGTCGCCCGCCCCGCCGTCCGGTCTCAGCGCCGCATCGGATCGGCCGGATAGGTGCCCAGCACCTTGATCATCGAGGTGAAATACTCCAGCTCTTCCATGGCCAGTTGCACGTTGTGATCGTCGGGGTGGCCCTCGATCTCGGCAAAGAACTGGGTCGCGGTGAACGACCCGCCGACCATGTAGCTTTCCAGCTTGGTCATGTTCACGCCGTTGGTCGCAAACCCGCCCATGGCCTTGTAGAGCGCGGCCGGGATGTTGCGCACCCGGAAGACGAAGGCCGTGACCATGCCCAGGTTGCCGCGCCGGGTCAGGTCGGGCTCGCGCGACATGACCAGAAAGCGGGTGGTGTTGCTGGACTGGTCCTCGATATGGCGGGCCAGCACGTCCAGCCCGTAGATCTCGGCCGCCAGTTCCGAGGCCAGCGCCGCCTGCGCCGGGTCACCGATTTCGGCGATGCGGCGGGCAGAGCCCGCGGTATCCGCGCCCGTCACCCGCCGGATGCCGTAGCGGCGCAGGAAGTCGCGGCACTGACCCAGCAGCATGGTGTGGCTCATGGCCGACTTCACATCCTCAAGCTGCGTGCCCGGCATCGCCAGGAGGTTGATATGCACCCGCACGAACGCCTCGTTCACGATATGCAGCCCGGATTCGGGCAGCAGGTGGTGGATGTCCGCCACCCGCCCGAAGGTGGAGTTCTCCACCGGCAGCATGGCCAGATCGGTCTGGCCGGTGCGGGTCAGTTCGATCGCATCCTCGAAGGTGCGGCAGGGCACGGCCTCCATGTCGGGGCGGGCCACGCGGCAGGCTTCGTGCGAATAGGCGCCGGGTTCACCCTGAAAGGCGATGCGCTGGGTCATTGGGACGGGCTCCGATGCGTGGACTTTGGCCGGAATTCGGCCCTGCGGGCTTTTCGTCGCGCTAACTATCGCTTGAAACCGGCAAGGGGAAGCGGATAGATATCGGCCAAACCGCAGGGCAGCGAGAGTTTGAGACATGTTCGACACGATGGTCATCACCAAGGCCGTGGCCGCCTTCTGCGGCGCGCTTCTGATCTTCTTGCTGGGGACATGGGCGGCCGACGAGCTTTACAAGCCGCGCAACCACGCCGCCGCGCCCGCCTTCGTGGTCGACACCGGCATGGACGATGACATGGATGATGCCGAACCCGTGGAGGAACTGACCTTCGCCGAGTTGTACGAAGCCGCCGATCCCGGCGCCGGGGCCAGCCTGTGGAGTCAGTGCCGCGCCTGCCATGCGATCGAGGACGGGCGCAACGGCGTTGGCCCACACCTTTATGGCATCGTCAACCGCGATGTGGGGTCGGTCGACGGGTTCAACTACTCCGGCGCGCTGGACCAGGCAGGCGACGTCTGGACCCCGGAAATCCTGTCGGCTTTCCTCGAGGCACCTTCGAGCGTGGCGCCCGGCACCTCGATGAACTATCGCGGCATGTCCAGCGCGGCGGATCGCGCGAACCTGATTGCCTACATGGAAGCCGAAAGCCAGTAACGCTTCGGCACCAGATGTTGCAGCCGGGCCGTGCCATGACGCACGGCCCGTTTGCATTGCGCAAACGGGGATCAAAATAGCTTGTGCACCGCGCCGAATTGCGGCTCCACCATCGACAGCGGCGGAATAAGGCTAAATACTGCCCTCATCCAGTAATGGCGTCAGGGAGGGTTCGAGCATGAACAACCGTCAGCCGGTGGCCAAGACCGTTTCCACGCAATCGCGCAACGCGCGGTCCCAGCACGGGCCGCTCTGGCTTGGCGGCGCCACGCTCGCGCTGGCTGCGCTGGCCGCGACAGGGGTCTGGGCGGCCTCGGACACGGCGGATGAAAGCGCCGACAGCGACGCCCCCGCGATGATCGAGGCGCATGGCTACTCGTTCTACGGTGATCTGACCTACGACGCCGATTTCCCGCACTTCAGCTACGTGAACCCCGACGCGCCCAAGGGCGGGGAAATCCGGGTTGCTGCGCAGGGCACCTTCGATTCGATGAACCCCTACAGCCGTCAGGGCCGCGCCGGTGCCTATTCCTGGGCGCTTTATGAAAGCCTGCTGGCCACGGGCGAGCTGTTTGGCGGCGGTTCGGTGCCCGGGGATGCGCTGGGCGAATCCTACGGCCTGCTGGCCCACACCGTCGAATACCCCGAAACCAAGGACTGGGCGATCTTCCACATGCGCCCCGAGGCGCGGTTCTCTGACGGCACGCCGGTCACCGCGCATGACGTGGTCTTCACCCACAACCTGTTCCTGGAACAGGGGCTGCCGTCCTATGCCATGGGCGTGGGCGCGCGGGTGCTTGATGCCGAGGCGCTGGACGACCACACGGTGAAATTCTCCTTCGCGCCCGAGATCTCGCGCCGGTCGCTCATCGATCAGGTGGGTTCCACCCCCGTTTTCCCGCAGGCGTGGTTCGAGGAAACCGGCGCGCGCCTGGACGAATCGCGGTTGGAAGCGCCGCCGGGATCGGGGCCGTATGTGCTGGACAGCTACGAGATCAACCGCTCCATCGTCTATCGCCGCAACCCGGATTACTGGGGCGCCGACCTGCCGGTGAACGTGGGGCGGCACAACTTCGATGTGATCCGGGTGGAATACTTCGCCGATGGCGCGGCAGCGTTCCAGAACTTCCAGACCGCCGAATACACCTTCCGGCAGGAAAACAATTCGCGCCAGTGGGCCACGGGCTATGATTTCCCCGCCGTACAGCGCGGGCATGTTGTCCAGAAGGAAATCCCGGTCGGCACGCCGCCCACGCCCTCGGGCTTCGTCTTCAACCTGGACCGCGAGATGTTCGACGACCGCCGCGTGCGCGAGGCCATCACGCTGGCCTACAACTTCGAATGGACGAACGAGACGCTTCAGTACGGCCTGTTCGAACAGCGCCACTCTTTCAGCCAGGGCCTGCACGAGGCCGAGGGCCTGCCCACCGATGCCGAGCGCGAACTGCTGGAAAGCCTGGGCGATCTGGTCCCGCCGGAGCTTTTCACCGAACCGGCGGTGATGGCGCATACTTCCTCGCCCGAGCGATTGAACGACCGGCGCAACATGCGCCGCGCCATGGCGCTGCTGGACGAGGCCGGCTGGGAAGTGGGCGATGACGGTATCCGACGCAATGCCGACGGCCAGCGGATGCGGATCACCATTCCGGTCAATGCCTCGGGCTCGGCGACGATGGAGTCCATCGTCGAGACCTTCACCCAGAACCTGCAGGCCATGGGTATCGACGCACGTTTCCAGCGGATCGATGCCGCGCAATACACCCAGCGCCGCCGTGACAAGGATTATGACATGATCGTCGACGGCTATGTTGCGCTGGTCGACGCGGGCACCGGCCTGCACCAGCGCTTCGGCTCCGATGCCGCTGACGATGTGTTCAACCCCGCATCCTTGCGCAGCTCGCTGGTGGATGCGGTCATCGACGAGGCGCTCATGGCCCCCGGCCCGGACGAGCGCGACGTCGCGCTGATGGTGCTGGACCGGGTGCTGCGCTGGGAACGGTTCATGATCCACACCTGGTTTACGCCGGTCGCCTGGGTCGCGCATTGGGACATGTTCGACCATCCCGAGGAGTTCCCGCCCTTCGCCATCGGCGAGCTGGATTTCTGGTGGTTCGATGCGGAGCGCCATGACGCCCTGCGCGAAGCCGGTGCCATAAGGTAAGCGCGGGATGCTCCCCTATATCCTGCGGCGGCTGGCGCTGGTCATCCCGACCCTGTTCGGGATCATGGTGATCAACTTCACGCTGGTGCAGTTCGTCCCCGGCGGCCCGATCGAGCAGATCATCGCCCAGATGGAGGGCGAGGGCGATGTGTTCGAACGCTTCTCGGGCGCCGGGGCGGACGTGTCCATGGGAGAGCGCAACGATGACACCTATCGCGGCGCCCGCGGCCTGCCGCCCGAATTCATCGCCCAGCTTGAGCGCGAATTCGGCTTCGACAAGCCGCCGCTGGAGCGGTTTTTCCACATGATGTGGAACTACGTCCGGTTCGATTTCGGCCAGAGCTACTTCCGCTCCATCGGGGTGATGGAGCTGGTGCTGGAAAAGATGCCGGTGTCGATCACGCTGGGGCTGTGGTCCACGCTGATCGCCTATCTGGTGTCCATCCCGCTGGGGATCGCCAAGGCGGTGCGGGACGGATCGAAATTCGACACCTGGACCTCGGGCGCGATCATTGTGGGCTATGCGATCCCCGGGTTTCTGTTCGCGATCCTGCTGCTGGTGGTCTTTGCGGGCGGGTCGTATTTCCAGATATTCCCGTCACGCGGCCTGACCTCCAGCGCCGAGGTCTGGAACGAGCTGTCGCCCATCGGCAAGGTGCTGGATTACCTCTGGCACATCACCCTGCCGGTGCTGGCCTCGACCATTTCGGCCTTTGCCACACTCACGCTCCTGACCAAGAACAGTTTCCTTGACGAGATACGCAAGCAATACGTGATGACAGCGCGCGCCAAGGGGCTGACCGAAAAGCGCGTGCTTTACGGCCATGTATTCCGCAACGCCATGCTGATCGTCATTGCCGGATTTCCGGCGGTGTTCGTGGGCGTGTTCTTCGGCGGCTCACTGATCATCGAAACGATCTTTTCGCTCGACGGTCTGGGCCGGTTGGGGTTCGAGGCAGCGGTGGCGCGTGACTATCCGGTGATGTTCGGCACGCTGTTCGTGTTCGGGCTGATCGGGCTGGTGGTGGGGATCATCTCGGACCTGATGTATGTCTGGATCGATCCGCGCATCGACTTCGAGACGCGGGAGACCTGAAATGGACCAGCGTGTCGAATCCCACCCCGAGCCGCAGGCCGAACCCACCCCCGGCGCCATGCCGCCGCCGCCCGCCGAGGGCGGCGCGGTCGACACGCCGGTTGGCCCGCTGCCGAAGCGCAAGCGCCGGTTCGGCATCACGCTATCCCCGCTCAACCAGCGGCGGTGGCGGAATTTCTGCGCCAACCGCCGCGCCTTCTGGTCGCTGGTGATCTTCGGCATCCTCTACATCCTGTCGCTGTTCGCCGAGTTCATCGCCAACGACCGCCCGCTGCTGGTGCAGTATCGCGGCGGCTTCTACATGCCGATCTTCAACTTCTACGCCGAAACCACCTTCGGCGGTGATTTCCGCACCGAAGCGCAATACCGCGACCCCGAGGTGCGCTGCCTGATCAAGACCGGCGGCGCGGAACTCTGCCTCGATGACCCCCGTCGCGCCATGGAAGAGGCCGAGACCACGGGCTTCGTCGACGGCGAGGAGGTGGTGCGGGGCCGGATCATCTGGCCGCTGATCCCCTACAGCTATAACACCGTGAACGAGATCGGCGGCTCCGCGCCCTCGGCCCCGGACAGCCGCCACTGGCTGGGCACCGATGACACCGCGCGCGATGTGACGGCGCGGATCATCTATGGCTTCCGGCTGTCAGTGTCGTTCGCGCTGATCGTGACCTTCCTGACCTCGGTCATTGGGATCGCGGCGGGGGCGGTGCAGGGGTTCTTCGGCGGGCTGCTGGACCTGCTGTTCCAGCGGATCATCGAGTTGTGGAACTCCACCCCGTCGCTTTACATCATCATCATCGTGTCCTCGATGTTCATCATGAACTTCTGGTTATTGGTGTTCTTGATGACACTCTTTGGCTGGACCGGGCTGGTGGGCGTGGTGCGTGCCGAATTCCTGCGCGCGCGCAATTTCGAATACGTCCGCGCCGCCCGTGCGCTCGGGGTGTCGAACACCGTCATCATGTTCCGCCATGTGCTGCCCAACGCGATGGTGGCCACACTGACCTTCCTGCCGTTCATCGTCACGGGCGTGATCGGCGGGCTGGCGGCGCTGGATTTCCTGGGCTTCGGGCTGCCATCTTCGGCGCCCTCGCTGGGGGAACTCACGCTGCAGGCGCGCAACAACCTGCAGGCGCCGTGGCTGGGCTTCTCGGCCTTCTTCGCCTTCGCCATCATGCTGTCGCTGCTGGTCTTCATCTTCGAAGGCGTGCGCGATGCCTTTGATCCGCGAAAGACCTTCAGATGAGCGATTTCGTCCTCGATGTGCGCGACCTGTCGGTGACCTTCATGCAGGAGGGCCACGCGGTCCGTGCGGTGCGCAACATCAGCTTCGCCGTGCAACGGGGCGAGACAGTGGCGCTGGTGGGCGAATCCGGCTCGGGCAAGTCGGTGAGCGCGCTGGCCTCGGTCGGGCTGTTGCTCGACGCAGCGCAGGTCGAAGGGTCCGTCCAGTATCAGGGGCAGGAAATGGTTGGCGCCCCTGAACGCCGGTTGCGCCAGATCCGGGGCAATGACATCAGCTTCATCTTTCAGGAGCCGATGACCAGCCTCAACCCGCTGCACACCATCGAAAAGCAGCTGGGCGAGGCCCTGTCCCTTCACCAGGCACTGACTGGCGCGCAGGCGCGAGCGCGCATCCTGGATCTTCTTGACAAGGTCGGCATCCAGGATGCGGAGAGGCGGCTGGGCGCCTACCCGCACCAGCTTTCCGGCGGGCAGCGCCAGCGGGTGATGATCGCCATGGCGCTGGCCAACGAGCCTGAGCTTCTGGTCGCCGATGAACCCACCACCGCGCTCGATGTGACCATCCAGGCGCAGATCCTGGAACTGCTGGTGGACCTGAAGCGGGCCGAGGGCATGAGCCTGCTTTTCATCACCCATGACCTGAACATCGTGCGCAAGTTCGCCGACCGGGTCTGCGTGATGCAGCAGGGCGAGATCGTGGAGCAGGGGCCCACGGACGAGGTCTTCGACGATCCGAAACACCCCTACACCCGCAAGCTGCTGGCCGCCGAGGCCGCGGGCAATCCGCTGCCGGTGCCCGAAAGCGCCCCCGAGGTGCTGCGCACCGATGCGCTGCGGGTCTGGTTCCCCATCCAGCGCGG
>SKMI01000004.1 GCA_007121115.1 Paracoccaceae bacterium
ATGCCTGCTCCAGTCAGCCCTTTTCGAACCGCGCGCGCACCAGTGCGTCCAGCGTCATCACGCCCCAGCCGGTGGCACCCTTGGGCGCATGGGCCGTGTCTTCCTTGACCAGCGCCACGCCCGCGATGTCGATATGCGCCCACGGCATGCCCTCGGGGACGAAGCGTTGCAGGAACTGCGCCGCCGTGATCGACCCGGCGGTGCGCCCGCCGACGTTTTTCACATCGGCAATGCGGGACTTGATCAGCTTGTCATAGGCCGGGTCGAGTGGCATCCGCCACGCGCCTTCGCCCACGTCCTTGGCTGCCGCCAGCAGCCCCTCGGCCAGCGCGTCGTCATTGGCGAAGATGCCGGCCTTCTCATGCCCCAGCGCGACGATCATGGCGCCGGTGAGCGTGGCCAGGTCGATCATCGCGGCGGGCTTGAAGCGGTCGGCGGTGTACCAGAGCGCATCGGCCAGCACGAGGCGCCCTTCGGCGTCGGTGTTGATGACCTCGATCGTGTCGCCCTTCATGGAGCGGACCACATCGCCCGGACGCTGGGCACGGCCATCGGGCATGTTTTCCACCAGCCCGACCACGCCGATCACATTGGCGCGCGCCTTGCGCAGCGCAAGCGCGCGCATCAGCCCCACGGTCACGGCCGAGCCGCCCATGTCCATGGTCATGTCCTCCATCCCCGCCGAGGGCTTGATGGAAATCCCGCCGGTGTCGAACATCACCCCCTTGCCGAGAACGGCCAGGGGCGCTGCGTCCTTCTCGCCGCCCTGCCAGCGCATGATGACCAGCTTCGAGGGACATTCCGACCCGTGGCCCACGCCCAGAAGCGCGCCCATGCCCAGCTTTTCCATGTCCGCTTCTTCCAGCACCTCGACCTCCAGGCCGATGTCGCGCATGGCCTCGATCTTCGCGGCGAAGGTTTCGGTGGTCAGGATATTGGCGGGCGCGTTGACCAGATCGCGGGTGTAATGGACCGCATCGGCGAGGGCGCTCGCATCGGCGCAGGCGTCCCATGCGGCCTCGTGATCCTTCGCCATGATTTCCAGCGGGCCGACCTCCGCGTCCGCATCGGATTTCTGATCGGTGTAGTCATAGGCGCGCAGCAGGATGCCCAGCACCAGCGGCGCGGGGTCCAGCGCCTCGGCCAGCACCAGCGTGCCCGCCTTGCCATGCGCCTTGCCGATGGCGGTCCCGGCGCGGCGCAGGGTGGCGGCGTCGGGCTTGCGGTCGATTCGGATGACCTGCACGGCTTCGGCCTCCGTCCCGGCGGGCCAGGACATCTCCATCGCCTCGCCCGGTTTCAGCTTGCCGAAAGCCTCGCTGTCCACCAGCCGCCGCAGCGCGCCGCGCGACAACCGGTTCACCCGTTGCGCGCCGCGGGAAAGGCGCGCGCTTTCGGGGTTGGCGAAGACTGCGATCCGACCGGTCTGCGTGGCAAGCTGGTCCAGGTCTACTGCGGCAAAGATCGGGCTGAGCGGTTTGGGCATGGGAACCTCGTTTCTGTGGTCTGAGGTCAGGCGCGCGGGCGCCGATGACGATGACAGGATGCGCTGTGGCGCGGCGGATCAGGTGTCGAAGAGCGCGGCCTGATTGGCAAGGCCCTTGGCCTCGATCGGATTGCCGGACGGGTCGCGGAAGAACATTGTCCATTGCTCGTCCGGCTGGCCCTTGTAGCGCACGGTCGGCGGGATGACGAAGGTCACGCCCGCCGCGCGCAGCCGTTCGGCCAGCGCCTGAAAGCGCTCGATGTCCAGCACCGGGCCGAAATGCGGCATCGGCACCCGGACTTCGCCCAGCGCGCCGTCGCCGCTGTCGCTCTCGGTCGACGGCTGGCCCAGGTGGAGCGAGATCTGATGGCCGAAGAAATCGAAATCCACCCCCGTGTCGGTGGCGCGCCCCTCGGCACAGCCCAGCACGCGGCCATAGAAATCGCGCGCCGCAGTCAGATCATCGACATGAAGGGCAAGATGAAAGGGCTGGGGCATCGCCGGGGCCTTCTCGCGGGGCAGCAGGATGCCTTTCGAAGTGTCCCATTCGCGCACCGAATTCAAGGGGCAGGTTGGCGGGCAGGTTGGCGGGCAGCCTGACGGGCAGGTCAGCGGAACATGACGAAGCTGCATTACGGTCGGGGCCCGCGCCGCGCGTGCCGGACCCTGGCGAGCGGTGGCATCGCAAAACCGGGGGGGTGCGCTACGGGGTTTGCGTTACAGGGGTTTGCGGTTTTACCGCTGGCCGAATGCGTCTAGGCTGCGAGCACGACCACAGACAGGCAGGAACGGGAAGCGCGCGGCGTGGGCAGGTTGGACAGATACGTGCTTTTCCAGCTGCTGGCGGTCTTTGCGTTCTTCGCGCTGGTGCTCGTGTCGGTCTACTGGGTGAACCGTGCCGTGCGGCTGTTCGACCAACTGGTCGGCGGGGGCCAGTCGCTGCTGGTGTTTCTGGAGCTTTCGGCGCTGACGCTTCCGAATGTGATTCGGCTGGTCCTGCCGGTGGCGGCCTTTGCGGCGGCGGTCTATGTCGCGGCGCGGCTGACGCGGGAAAGCGAGCTTGTGGTGATGCGCGCGGCGGGGCTGTCGCCGCTGCGCCTGCTGCGTCCGGTGCTGATGTTCGGCGCCGTGGTCGCACTGATGCTGCTGGCGCTGATGCATGTGCTGATGCCCGCCGCACGCGCGCAGCTTGCCGACCGGCAGGCCGAGATCGCCGAGAACATCACCGCGCAATTCCTGACCGCTGGGGGCTTCCAGAGCCCGGCGCGCGGCATCACCGTCTTCGTGCGCGAGATCACTCCCGAGGGCGAATTGTTCGGCGTGTTCCTGTCCGACAGCCGGGCCGAGGGCAGCCGCATCGACTACACCGCCCGCAGCGCGCTTCTGGCGCCGGGGCCGATGGGGCCGAAGCTGGTGATGCTGGACGGGATGGCGCAGATCCATGACCAGAGCGCCAACCGGCTGGTGGTCGCCAGCTTTCAGGACCTGACCTATGACATCAGCGCGCTGATCGGTCCGGTGGGGCGGGGGCAGGACGTGCGCGCCTTCAGTACCCCGGACCTTCTGAACCCGTCGCCCGAACTGCTCGAGGCCAGCGGCGCCACCACGGCCGAACTGCGCTACGAACTGGCCAACCGGTTCGCGCATCCGCTGCTGGCGGTGATGGCGGCGCTCATCGGCTTCGTGGTGGTGCTGGTAGGCGATTTCAGCCGTCTGGGACCGTGGCGGCAGGTGGCGGGTGCAACCGTGCTGCTGGCGCTGACGCAGCTCCTGGACAACGCGCTGGCCCGCCCGGCGCTGCGCGACCCGGGCCTTGCGTGGCTAGCCTTCGTGCCGGTGGCGGCGGGCTTGCTGGCGGTTCTGGCTATCCTGTGGTGGCTGGGGCGAAGGCGCGGACGCATGCGCCGCGCCGTGCGGGGGGAGGCGCCGGCATGATCCTGTCGCTCTACCTGACCCGGCGGCTGGCGCTGATGTTCCTGCTGGTCTTTGGCGTCTTTGCGGGGATGCTGGTGCTGCTGGACATGGTCGAACAGGTGCGCCGCCTGTCCGATCAGGACAGCGGCTTCCTGCAGGTGTTGCGGCTGGCGCTGCTGAACACCCCGCAGACGCTCTACCAGATCACGCCGCTGATCGTCATCCTGGCCTCGATGGCGGTGTTCCTGACGCTCTCGCGCACCTCGGAACTGGTGGTCATCCGCGCTGCCGGGCGCTCGGTGCTGCGGGTGATGGTGGTGCCGGTGCTGGCGATGCTGGTGGCCGGGGTGGCCTTCGTCGCGGTCATGAACCCGCTGGTGGCCAGCGCCAGCCGCGAATACCAGCGCGTGTTGGCGCAACTGCGCGGCGATGAGGTCAGCGCCGTGGTCATCGGCGCAGACGGGCTGTGGCTGCGTCAGGCGCTCGACGGCGGGCAGATGGTCATCAACGCGGCCGGGGCGTCGTCGGACGGGACGGTCCTGCGCGATGTCACCTTCCTGATCTTTGCCAGCGATCTTGACGCCGGGGGCGGCGTGGTCCGGCGGCTGCATGCGCATGAAGCACGGCTGAGCGCCGGGGCCTGGGAGCTGTTTTCCGCCAAGGACTGGACCCTTGGCGCCACCAACCCCGAGGCCGAGGCGCGCACCGCCGCGCGCATGAGCCTGCCCACCGACCTGACACCAAGCCAGATCCGCGACGGGTTCGCCCGCCCCGGCGCGATACCGATCCGCGAATTGCCTGCCTTCATCGCCGCGCTGGAGCGGGCGGGTTTTTCGGCACGCGAACATCGGGTGTGGCTGCAGATGGAACTGGCGCTGCCGCTGATGCTGGCGGGGATGATGTTGCTGGCGGCAGGGTCCAGCATTCATCTGGCCCGCGCGGGCGGGGCGGGGCTGCGGGCGATGGCCACGATTCTGGCTGGATTCGCGCTCTTCTTTCTGCGTAACTTCGCGCAGGTTCTGGGGGAAAACGGGCAGATCCCGGTGCTGCTTGCCGCCTGGGCGCTGCCCGTGGCCACGGCGTTGCTGGCGCTGGGGTTGATGCTGCACATGGAGGATGGATGACGCGACCGCTGCGCCCGATGCCATCCGGTCCGGTCCGGGGCGCTGTCGCGTCCGGTGCGTCAGGCCGGTGGCGGCGCTGTGTGCTGTCGTTTCTCGTCCTGTGGCTTGCGGCCTGGCTGGTGCTGGCGGCGCCGGTGCGCGGACAGGGCGCCGACGCGGCCGCGCTGGTCGCTGACCGGGTTTTCGTGGCCGCCCCCGGCCGGTTGATCGCCGAGGGCAATGTCGAGGTCTTTTTCGGCGACCTGCGCCTGCGCGCGGCGCGCATCGAGTACGACCCCGAAGGCGACCGGATCGCCGCCACCGGCCCGCTGACCCTGCGCGATCGCGCGGGCGATGTTCTGGTCCTGGCCGACATGGCCGAGCTGGACCGCGATCTGCGCAACGGATTGATC
Organism: Paracoccaceae bacterium; assembly: GCA_007121115.1. Lineage (GTDB taxonomy): Bacteria > Pseudomonadota > Alphaproteobacteria > Rhodobacterales > Rhodobacteraceae > Rhabdonatronobacter. The sequence goes on from SKMI01000004.1 coordinate 4,917, forward strand.
CGCAGCGCCCGCGTGGTGCTGGGCGAGCAGATGCAGATCGCCTCGGGCGAGGTGGTGCGGTCTTCGGGCCGCTACACCGAGATGCGCCGCGCCATCGCCTCAAGCTGCGAAATCTGCACCGAATCCCAGACGCCGCTGTGGGAAATCCGCGCCCGCCGCGTGGTCCATGACGAAGAGGAACGCCAGATCCACTTTCAGGGCGCGCAGTTCCGGGTCATGGGCGTGCCGCTGGCCTATCTGCCGCATCTGCGCGTGCCCGATCCCACGCTGGACCGCGCCACTGGCGTGCTGCGCCCGTCCTTCAGCTATGACAACGTGCTGGGCTATGGCCTGCGCCTGCCGTATTTCATCGCCATCGCCGATGACCGCGACCTGACGGTGACGCCGTTTCTGGCCACCGACCGGACCCGCACGGTGGAGTTGCGCTACCGGCAGGCCTTTGCCAGCGGCGACGTCGAATTCCGCGGCGCGGTCAGCCGCGACAATGTACAAGGCGACGGTTTGCGCTACTACGGCGCCGCCGAGGGCGCTTTCGCGCTGGCGGGCGGCTATCGCCTGCGCTTCAGCGGCATCGCGGCGAGCGATGACACCTACCTGACCGATTATGACTACGTGACCGCGCGCCGCCTGACGAGCGAGATGATGGTCGAACGCGTGGCCCGCGATGACTGGCGGCGGGTCGAGGCGCTGCATTTCCACTCGCTCCGCCCGGGGGATGACAACGCGCTGCTGCCCGCGCAGGTGCTGCGCGCGGACTGGGAACGCCGTTTCGATGTGCCGGGGATCGGCGGGCGGGGGCTGCTGGCCTTCGGGGTCCACGCGCACCGCCGACCCTCGGACGCCGATGTACTGGGCCGCGACATGGCGCGCGCCAGCGCCATCGCCGACTGGCGCCGCGATGCGGTGCTGCCGGGCGGGCTGGTCGGCGCGATAGGCGCGCGGGTGGCGGTGGATCATGCGCGCGTGGCGCAGGACACGAATTTCCCGCGCCCTGTGACCCGTGTCACCCCCGCGGTCATGGCCGAACTGCGCTGGCCGCTGGTGCGGGACGGGGCCGGGGCGGCACGCCATGTCATCGAACCCGTGGCGCAAGTCATCTGGAGCCCCGATGACGGCAACGACCTGCCCAATGACACCAGCCTGATGCCCGAATTCGACGAGGGCAACCTGTTCAGTTACGACCGCTTCGCCGGGGGCGACCGCCGCGAACGCGGCCTGCGCGCCAACATTGGCGCAAGCTGGACCCGGCATGACCCGGCGGGCTGGTCCTCCACCCTGACCGTGGGGCGCATCCTGCGCCAGCGCGACCCGGCGCTGTTCTCGCCCGGCTCGCCGCTCGCTGGGGTGCGGTCGGACTGGCTGACGGCGCTGCGCTTCGATGGGGCCGGCGGATTGTCGCTGACGAATCGCGTGCTGTTCGGCGACGATCTGCGCCCCAGCCGAAACGATCTGCAGCTTGACTACGCCTGGCGGCGCGGCACGCTGTCCACCAGCGTCATGCACATCCGCGCCGATGCGGCCGAGGACCGGTTCGACACCACCTCGGAGTGGCGGCTGGACGCCGGGGTCGCAGTGGATGAAAACTGGACCGCACGGGTGGACTGGCGCTACGATCTGGCCGACAATCGCATGGCGCGCGCCGGGCTGGGGGTGGAATTCCGCAACGAGTGCGTGGCGCTCGATCTTTCGCTCTCGCGCAAGTTCGGCGAAGGCGGTAGTGTGGCGCGGACCACGAATGTGGGCCTGTCGGTGGCGCTGCTGGGGATCGGCGGCAGCCCGGCGGGCGCGCGCGGCAGCCGCTGCGCGCAATAGGATACACCACCGGCGGCGCCTTGCCGCGCCGGTAACAGACGGAAACGGAACCGATATCATGATGCGACCGAGCCAGAGCCTGCGCTCCCTGATCCGGCCCCTGACACGCCCCGTGACATCGGCGTTGCGCCGCGCCTGCCTGGGGTCCGCACTGGGGCTTGCCGCCGCGCTGGTGGTGCTGGCGGCGCCGGTGCCCGCGGCGGCGCAGAACATGTTCGCCCCGGCGCTGAACGTGAACGACCGGGTGATCACGAATTTCGACATCACGCAGCGCATGCGGCTTCTGGAGGTGCTGAATGTCGGCGCCGAGGACATGCGCGAGGAAGCCATCCAGCGGCTGACCGAAGAGGCGGTGCAGGCGTTTCACGCGCGCCGCGCCGGGGTCCGGATCGCCCCGGACGAACTGGCGGAGGGCGTGGCCGAATTCGCCGCCCGCGCCAACATGGAGGCCGAGGAATTCATCGCCGAATTGTCCCGCGCCGGGGTCGATGAAACCGCCTTTCGGGACTTCATCGAAGTGGGGCTGATGTGGCGCCAGATGGTGCGCGCCCGTTTCGTGCCGCGCGTCAGCATCACCGAGGCCGAGATCGACCGCGCGCTTTCGGTCAGCGCCATCCGCGGCACCCAGCGCGTGCTGATGTCCGAGATCTTCCTGCCCTCGGATCCCGAATTCGCTGAAGCCGTGGGCGAAATCATCCCCCAGATCCTGGCGATCACCACATTCGAGGATTTCGCCGATGCCGCGCGGCAGGTGTCCATTGCCGGATCGCGCGAACAGGGCGGGCGGCTGGAATGGCTCGATATCAACGCTTTGCCGCCCGAGGTCCGCGCCCAGGTGCGCGACGCGCGCCCGGGTGCCATCATCGGCCCAATCGAGGTGCCCGGCGCCTTCGGCATCTTCCAGTTGCGCGCCACCGACAGCCGCCGCGACATTCCCCCGGACCAGGTGCGCGTGGATTACAAGACCCTGCTTCTGCCCGGCGGGCGGTCCGAGGCGAACGCGGCGCGCCTGGCGGAGATCCGCGCCCGCGTGGACCGCTGCACCGATCTGAACGCATTTGCCCGCGACCTCTCCGCCGAGGCGCTGGTCCGGTCCGAGGAACTGGTGCGCAGCCTGCCGCAGGAGACCGCGCTGGAACTGTCCCGGCTGGACGAGAAGGAAATCTCGGCCAACATGGTTCGGGGTGGCAATCTGGTGGTGCTGATGCTGTGCAGCCGCACGCTGGAGTATGACGAGCCGCCGACCCGCAACCAGGTGCGCAACCAGTTGCGCGATCAGCGCCTGAACCAGCTGGCGGACAACTGGCTCGCCGAACTGGTCGCCGAAGCAGAGATTCGTCGTCGCTGATCCGCCTGCCAGGCGAATAGAAGCGACTGTTCCGCGCCCCACCCCCCCGCCCTTTGCGCCTCACAAGCGCTGCCCCGCGCGCGCGCCGGGCGGGGGGAATGTCAGGGGCTGCGTGCTGTCGCGCCCC
>SKMI01000354.1 GCA_007121115.1 Paracoccaceae bacterium
CCGCCTCCAGCCGCTTGATCTCGTCGCGCAGGCGGGCAGCTTCCTCGAATTCCAGGTTCTCGGCGGCCTTGCGCATGTCGGTGCGCAGCCCCTCCAGATGCGCCTGCAGGTTGGCGCCGGGCTTGACCTTGTCCACCACCGCCGTGACGCGGGACATGTCCGTGTCGCCCTGCCAGAGGCCCGCCAGCACATCCTCGACATTCTTGCGCACGGTCTGGGGCGTGATGCCGTTCGCCTCGTTATAGGCAAGCTGCTTTTCGCGGCGGCGGTTGGTTTCGGCGATCGCGCGTTCCATGGAACCGGTGATCCGGTCGGCATACATGATCACCCGCCCGTCGGCGTTTCGCGCCGCGCGGCCGATGGTCTGGATCAGCGAGGTTTCGGACCGCAGGAACCCCTCCTTGTCGGCGTCCAGAATCGCCACCAGCCCGCATTCGGGGATGTCCAGCCCCTCGCGCAGAAGGTTGATGCCCACCAGCACGTCGAAGGCGCCGAGCCGCAGGTCGCGCAGGATCTCGATCCGTTCGATGGTGTCGATGTCCGAATGCATGTAGCGCACCCGTATGCCCTGCTCGTGCAGGTATTCGGTCAGATCCTCGGCCATGCGCTTGGTCAGCACGGTGCAGAGCACGCGCAGGTCACGCGCCGCCACGCGACGGATTTCGTCCAGCAGGTCATCGACCTGCATTTCCACGGGGCGGATTTCCACCGGCGGATCGATCAGCCCGGTGGGGCGGATCACCTGTTCGGTGAAGACGCCGCCCGCCTGCTCCAACTCCCACGCGGCGGGGGTGGCGCTCACAAACACCGATTGCGGGCGCATGGCGTCCCATTCCTCGAACTTCAGGGGGCGGTTGTCGGTGCAGGACGGCAGCCGGAACCCGTGGTCGGCGAGCGTGAACTTGCGCCGGAAGTCGCCGCGATACATCCCGCCGATCTGCGGCACGCTGACGTGGGATTCATCGGCGAAGACAATCGCATTGTCGGGGATGAATTCGAAGAGCGTCGGCGGCGGCTCGCCGGGCGCGCGGCCCGTCAGGTAGCGCGAGTAATTCTCGATCCCGTTGCAGACGCCGGTCGCTTCCAGCATCTCAAGGTCGAAGTTGGTGCGCTGTTCCAGCCGCTGCGCCTCCAGCAGCTTGCCCTCGGCCACCAGTTGCTCCAGCCGCTGGCCAAGCTCGGCCTTGATGCCCTTGATCGCCTGCTGCATGGTCGGGCGCGGCGTCACGTAGTGGCTGTTGGCATAGATGCGGATTTTCTCGAACTTGTCAGTCCGCGCGCCGGTGAGCGGGTCGAATTCGGTGATCTCTTCAAGCTCCTCGCCAAAGAACGAGAGCCGCCAGGCGCGGTCCTCCAGGTGCGCGGGCCAGATCTCGATCACATCGCCCCGCACCCGGAAGCTGCCGCGCTGGAAGGCGGCGTCGTTGCGGCGGTATTGCTGGGCCACCAGTTCGGCCATCACCTTGCGCGGGTCGTAGCTTTCCCCGGCCACCATGTCCTGCGTCATCGCCGAATAGGTCTCGACCGACCCGATGCCGTAAATGCACGAGACCGAGGCCACGATGATCACGTCATCGCGCTCCAGCAGCGCGCGGGTGGCCGAGTGCCGCATCCGGTCGATCTGCTCGTTGATCTGGGATTCCTTCTCGATATACGTGTCGGTGCGCGGGACATAGGCTTCGGGCTGGTAGTAGTCGTAGTAGCTGACGAAGTACTCCACCGCATTGTCCGGAAAGAACCCCTTGAACTCGCCGTAAAGCTGCGCGGCCAGCGTCTTGTTGGGGGCCAGGATGATGGCCGGGCGCTGGGTTTCCTCGATCACCTTGGCCATGGTGAAGGTCTTGCCGGTGCCGGTGGCGCCCAGAAGCACCTGATTCTGCTCGCCTGTCTGCACGCCTTCGACCAGTTCGGCAATCGCCTGCGGCTGGTCGCCTGCGGGGGTGAAGGGCGCGGCCATACGGAAACGGATGCCGCCTTCCAGCTTGTCGCGGCGGTCGGGGGCGGTGGTCTGCAGGATCGGCTGGGTCATGGCGGGCCTTCTTGGAATTTGCCAGACCCCAAGGATGGGCGTTTCGGGGCGGGCTTCAACCCCCGGCGCACCCTGCGCAGCCCGCTGCACCGCTTTTAGCGTTTGCAGGGCGCCCGGCGGCACAACGCCATTGTGACGCGGTCCGCAATCTGCAAGGATTCGACACCGTGGACAGTTACTGTATTTATCGAATGATGATCTTGTTCCCGCGAACAATCCGCCGCGGTCTGCAGTGCTGCCTCTGCGCGGCGATGATGGCTCCGCTGCCTGCGCACGCCTTCGAGCGGCTGGTGTTCGACACGTCGAATGCGGGCGCGGACCTGCGCACGGCGCTGGAACGCGCGTCGCTCCTGCGCAACGCCGATGCCGAGGGGCTGACCGACACGCTCGAGGTGTTTTCTATCGCCCGGGTGGAATACGGGCGGCTGATCGGCATCCTGTACGAGGCGGGGCACTATTCCGGCACCATCAGCGTGCGCGTCGACGGGCGCGAGGCGGCGGATATCTCGCCCCTGGACCCGCCCGCGCAGATCAACACCATCGAGGTGGCGGTCAATCCCGGCCCGCGCTTCACCTTCGGGCGCGCGCAGATCGGCCCGCTGGTGCCCGGCACGCAGGCAAACGCGGCCTTCGCCACCGGCCAGCCCGCGCGCAGCACGGTGATCCGTGATGCTGCCCGTGACGCCGTGGACGACTGGCGCGACATCGGCCACGCCAAGGCCGAACCGGCGGATCAGGACATCGTCGCCGATCACCGCGCGCAGCAGCTTGACGCCAGCGTGACCATCCGCCCCGGCCCGCGGCTGGCCTTCGGCAACCTGCGCCCCGATGGCAACGAACACGTGCGCACCGAACGCGTGATCGCCATCGCCGGGTTGCCCACGGGCGAGGTGTTTTCCCCCGATGCCGCGCAGCGCTCGGCCACCCGCCTGCGCCGCACCGGCGCCTTCGCCTCGGTCGCGCTGCGCGAAGCCGAGGAACCGAACCTCGATGGCACCCTCGATTTTGACGTGGCGCTGGTCGAGGCACCACGGCGGCGCATCGGCGCGGGTGCGGAATATGACACCGAGGATGGCGCCCGGCTGAGCGCGTTCTGGCTGCACCGCAACCTGCTGGGCGGGGCCGAGCGGTTTCGGCTGGAGGCCGAGGTCGGCGGGCTGGGCGCGCGCTCCGGCGGGGTGGATTACCGGCTGAGCGCCGACTTCTCGCGCCCGGCGACCTTCACGCCGGATACGATCTTCAACCTTGGCGTCCTGCTGGAAAGCGAGGATCAGCGCGATTTCCTGGCTCGGCGCGCCGAATTCCAGGTCGGCATCACGCATATCTTCAGCGACACCCTGACCGGCGATGCAGCGCTGGCCTATCGGTTCGAGCGTGCCCGCTTTGGCCCCAACCGAAGCCTGCGGCGCGACTACAGCACCATCGCGCTGCCGCTGGGCCTGACCTGGGATCGGCGCGACGATACGCTGAACCCCACCGCCGGGTTTTACCTGGCCGGGACCGCCAAGCCGTTCTTCGGCCTGCAGGATGCGGACAGCGGCGCACAAGCCACGCTGGACGCCCGCGGCTATTTCAGCGCCGACGATGATGGCCGCTTCGTGCTGGCCGGTCGCGCGCAGATCGGGGCCGTGTTCGGCGCCGACATCGCCCGCACGCCGCGGCGGTTGCTGTTCTACTCGGGCGGCGGCGGCACCGTGCGTGGCCAGCCCTTCGAATCGCTTGGCGTGACCTCGGGCGGGGTGTCCTCGGGCGGGCAGGGGTTTGCCGCGCTTTCGGGCGAATTGCGGGCCGGGGTGACGGAAAACATCGGCCTCGTGGCCTTTGCCGATGCGGGCTACGTGTCCGAAGGGGCATTCAGCGGCGCGTCGGACATTCATGCGGGCGCGGGGCTGGGGCTGCGCTATGACACGGCGGTCGGCCCGCTGCGGCTGGACCTGGGCTTCCCGGTGGCCGGGGACACCGGCAGCGGGGTGCAGATCTACATCGGTATCGGGCAGGCGTTCTGATGGGTTTCTTGCGGTTTCTCGCCCTTGTCTGCGCGGCGGCGCTGTGGCTCTCCGCCCCGGCGCAGGCGCAGTCCAACGACGATGACGTGGGCTTCATCACCCGACTGTTGCAGGACAACCTGTCCGAAGCCGGCCGCGAAGTGCGCATCCGCGGGTTTCAGGGCGCGCTTTCGTCACGCGCGACGATCGACGAGATGACCATCGCCGATGACGAAGGCGTCTGGCTGATCCTGCGCGATGCGGCGATGACCTGGAGCCGCAGCGCCCTGCTGGCGCGGCGGATCGAGATTGCCGAGCTTTCGGCCCGCGAACTGATCGTCCTGCGCCCGCCGCAAACGGAAGAGAGCGCCTTGCCTGCGCCCGAGGCGCGCGACGAACCCGCCAGCCCCTTCGCGCTGCCAGAGTTGCCGGTTTCGGTGCGGCTGGACCAGTTGCGGCTGGACCGTATCGAACTGGGCGAGGCGATCCTCGGGTCCGAGGTGGCGCTGTCGGCCGAAGGCGCGCTGTCGCTTGCCGATGGCGCCGGGCAGACGCGGCTGAACCTGACCCGCATCGACGGGACCGAGGGCCGCTTCGACCTGAACGCCGCGTTTTCCAACGTCACGCGGCAACTGGCGCTGGATCTGGACCTGAGCGAAGGGCCGGACGGGATTGCAGTGAACCTGCTGGGCATTCCGGATCAACCCGCGGCTGCCATGCGGATCAGCGGTGAGGGACCGCTCGATGACTTCGCCGCGCAGATTTCCGTGGCCACCGACGGGCAGGAGCGGATCAGCGGCGATGTGGCGCTCCGCGGCGATGGCGTCGACACGGCGCAGATGCTCAGCGTCGATATCGCCGGCGACCTGCGCCCGCTGCTGGTCGAGGATTTCCACCCGTTCTTCGGCGCCGAAAGCCGCCTGCGCGCGGCCGCGCAGCGCGCCACCGACGGGCGGCTGCAGCTTGAAGAGCTTGCGGTGCAGACAAGCCTGCTGGACCTGCGCGGGCGCGCGGCGCTCGACGCCGACGGGGTGCCGGAACTCATTGACCTGACCGGGCAGGTGGCGGCGGCGGATGGCGCGCCCGTGGTGCTGCCCATCGGCGGGGCGCGCACCACCGTGGCACGCGCCGACCTGGCCGTGGGCTTCGACGCGGATGTGAACGAGGACTGGACCCTCGATTTCGACCTGCGCGACCTGCAGCGCGAGGATATCGCCATCGACCGGCTGCTGCTCAGCGGCATCGGGCGGATCGCCCAAGGGCCCGACGGTGCGCTGGACGTGGTCGACGCGGTGGTGGACTACGCCGCCGAAGGCATCGCCCCCGCCGATCCCGCGCTGGCCAAGGCGATCGGCGCGCAGGTCACCGGCAGCACCGGCATCATCTGGCGCCGGGGTGAGCCGCTGTTCATCCCCGGGCTGCTGCTGGAAGGCGCCGACTACTGGCTGCAGGGCGAGGCCGAGTTCGAAGACGGCACCCTGTCGCTCGATGTGGCCGCGGAACTGGGACGGCTGGCGCGCTTCTCGGGTCTGGCGGACCGGCCGCTTTCGGGCGCGCTGGCGGGGCGCGTTTCGGGCGCGGTCACGCCGCTGACCGGCGGCTTCGACCTGCAAGCCAGTCTGGACGGGCGCAACGTGTCCGTGGGGATCGAAGAGGTCGACCGCCTGCTCAGCGGCGACAGCGAAATCCGGCTGGATGCCCGCCGCGGCAGCGACGGGATCACCCTGCGCCGCGCCGCCGCCCGCGCACAGAGCCTGGTGGCCGAGCTTTCGGGTGTGATCCGCAGCGACTCGCTCGCGGTCGAGGGCGATCTGGAATTCGCCGACCTGTCGGTGCTGGGCGCGCAATACGCGGGCACCCTGGATGCGCGGGTGGATGTGGTCACCGAAAACGGCACTGACCGGCTGCGCATGACCGCCACCGGGCGGGACCTCGCCTTCGGGCAGGCGGAACTGGACCGGGCGCTGCACGGGCGCACGGCGCTGGAACTGGTGGCGGCGCATTCGGACGGCGTGGTGGATATCGAAACGCTGCGGCTGGACAACGCCGCGCTGGAAGCGCAGGTCACGGGCCGGGTCGATCCCGGCGCCTCGGACATCGCGGCGTCGTTCACCCTGCCCGCCCTGTCGGTGCTGCGCCCCGAATTCGGCGGCGCGGTCGAAGGCAGCGCCAACCTGCGCGAAGACGGCGAACGGCGGCATCTGGTGCTGACCGTGGCCGGGCAGGACCTGGCCATCGGGCAGGCCGAGGCCGACCGCGCCCTGCGCGGGCGCACCGACCTGACGCTTTCCGGCGTGCAGGAGGGCAGCACCTTTGACATTGAAACCCTGCGGCTGGCCAACGCGGCGCTGGAAGCCTCGGTCACGGGTCGCTTCGACCCCGGCGCCTCGGACATTGCCGCCGAGTTTCGCCTCCCGTCGCTGGCGGCGATTCGCCCCGGCGGGGGCGGCGCGCTTGAGGGCAGCGCCACGCTGCGCGAGGAGGGCGAGACCCGGCGCGTCAGCCTCGATGCCACCGGGCGCGATCTGCGCGCCGGGGTGGAACAGGCCGACGCACTGCTGCGCGGCACCACGCTGCTGACCGCGCGGGTCACCGAGCGCGCGGGCGCGGTGCTGGTGGACTCGGCTGAACTGAGCAACCCGCAGCTTTCCGCCACCGTCAGTGGCGAAGCTGCGGGCGACACCCGCGCCATGCAGATCGATGCGCGGCTGAACAATCTGGCGCTCGTGGTGCCGGGGATCGCCGGCGCTGTGCAGATCAGCGGATCGGTGCGCGAAACCGCCGGTGATTATACCATCGACCTGAGCGGTTCAGGCCCGGCGGGGATTGCGCTGCGCGCCAGTGGCACGGTCGGCGCGGACCTGCGCGCGAATCTGTCGGTCAGCGGCAGCGGCGATCTGGCGCTGATCAACCCGCGGGTGGAGCCGTCGTCCGTCCAGGGGCCGATGCGCTTCGATATCCGCGTGGACGGCCCGCTGGGGCTGGAGTCTGTCAGCGGCACCGCCACCGCCGAAGGGGTCAGCTTTGTCCAACCCGCCGCCAACCTGCGCCTGACCGAAATCGCCGCCCGCGCCGACCTGCGCGGCGGGCGTGCCGATATCCAGCTTTCGGGGCGCGGGGCGCGCGGGGGAAGTTTCACCGCCGGGGGGTTCGCCGAACTGACCGGGGCGCAGCGCGTGGACCTGCAACTGTCGCTCAATGAACTGGCTATCGCCGACCCGCAACTGTTCCAGACCACGGTTTCCGGCACCTTCGGCTTTGCCGGGGTGCTGACCGGCGAACGGCGCGCCACGGGCGCGCTGACGCTCGGCCCCACGGAAATCCGTGTTCCCGGCACCGGGCTGGGCGCGACCGGCTTCGTTCCCGACGGGCTGCGCCATGTGAACGAAAGCGCGGCCTCGCGCCAGACCCGGGACCGGGCGGGGATTCGCACCGGTGAAACCCATGGGCGCGAACCGCGCCCGATCCTGATCGACCTGACGCTCGATGCGCCAAACCGCGTGTTCATCCGGGGCCGGGGGCTGGATGCGGAACTGGGCGGGTCGCTGCGCCTGACCGGGACCACGCGTGACGCGATCCCGATCGGCGAATTCTCCCTGATTCGGGGGCGGTTGGACCTGCTGGGCAACCGCTTCACCCTGACCGAAGGCTTTGCCAGCATGCAGGGCGATTTCACCCCCTTCGTGCGGCTGGTCGCCACAACCTCAAGCGGCGGCGTCAGCACCAGCATCGTGATCGAAGGCGCGGCCAATGCGCCTGAAATCCGCTTCGAATCCGTGCCCGAACTGCCCGAGGAAGAGGTCGTCTCGCGCCTGATCTTCAACCGCGACCTGACCTCGCTCTCGGCGTTCCAGGCGGCGCAACTGGCCTCGGCCATCGCCACGCTGACCGGGCGCGGCGGGACCGGATTCATGGAGCGGCTGCGCAGCAGCGTGGGCCTGGATGATCTGGACATCACCACCGACGAGGACGGCAACGCCGCCGTGCGCGCCGGGCGCTACCTGACCGAAAACATCTACACCGATCTGGTGATCGACCCCCAGGGCCGCAGCCAGGTGAGCATCAATCTGGATGTCTCCCCTTCGCTGACCGTACGCGGGCGGGTCGATCAGCAGGGGCGGACCGGGGTCGGGGTGTTCTTTGAGCGCGATTACTGAGGCCCGCCTGCGCC
>SKMI01000067.1 GCA_007121115.1 Paracoccaceae bacterium
AACTGCTGCTGGTGGGCCAACCCACGCGCGGGGTGGATATCGGTGCCATCGAATTCATCCACCAGCGGCTGATCGACCTGCGCGATGCGGGCAAGGCGATCCTGCTGGTCAGCGTGGAACTGGACGAGATCATGTCCCTGTCGGACCGGATCGCGGTGATGTTCGACGGCCGCATCATGGGCGAGCGCCTGCCCGAGCAGACTGACGAGGCCGAACTGGGCCTGCTGATGGCCGGGATCACCGAGAAGGGGGCCGCATGAGCGACCGGCGCATTCCGCACTGGGCCGATGTGGTGCTGGTGCCGCTGACCTCGGTGCTGCTGGCCTTCATCATCTCGGCCATTGTCATCTGGGCCATCGGCGAAGACCCGTGGGAAGCCACCAAGCTGATGGTGCAGGGGGCGTTCGGCTCCAGCTACGGCTGGGGGTATACGCTCTATTACGCGACCAATTTCATCTTCACCGGGCTGGCGGTGGCGGTGGCGTTCCAGGCCAAGCTCTTCAACATCGGCGGCGAGGGGCAGGCCACCATGGGGGGCCTTGGCGTGGCGATGGTGTGCCTGTACCTGCCCTGGCCGCACTGGTCCATGGCGCTGGTGGCGGCGGCCTTTGGTGCGGCACTGTTCGGTGCGGCCTGGGCGGCGATTCCGGGCTATCTGCAGGTCCGGCGCGGCAGCCATATTGTCATCACCACCATCATGTTCAACTTCATCGCCGCGGCGCTGCTGAACTACCTGCTGGTCAATGTGATGCGGCCTGCGGGGTCGATGGACCCGGCCAGCGCCCGCTTCCCGCCCGAGGTGCGCCTGCCGCGCCTGCATGAAATCCTCGATGTCTTCGGCATCCCGTTCTCCACCGCGACCCCGGCGAATATCTCATTTCTGGTCGCGGTCGCGGCGTGCTTCGTGGTCTGGTACATGCTGTGGCGCACGAGGCTGGGCTATCAGATCCGCGCCTTTGGTCAGAGCGAACCTGCGGCGCAATACGCCGGTATCAGCCCGTTCCGGATCACCATGTATGTGATGCTGATTTCCGGCGCGCTGGCGGGGATGATGGCGATCAACAACGTGATGGGCGAGGCGAACCGCCTGCTTCTGAACGCGGTCGAGGGCGCGGGCTTCATCGGCATCGCCGTGGCGCTGATGGGGCGCAACCACCCGTTCGGGGTGTTCCTGGCCGCGGTGCTGTTCGGCTTCCTCTATCAGGGGGGCGCGGAACTGGCGCTCTGGACGACCATCCCGCGCGAGTTGATCGTGGTGATTCAGGCGCTGGTGATCCTGTTCACCGGCGCGCTGGACAACATGGTGCGGATGCCCATTGCGGCGCTTTTTGCCCGGCGGAGGCGTAGCTGATGGATCTGATCGCGGTTGTCCAGATCCTCGATTCCACCCTGCGGCTGGCAACGCCGCTGCTGTTCGCCGCCCTTGCCGGGCTGATTTCCGAACGCGCGGGCGTTTTCGACATCGGGCTGGAGGGCAAGATGCTGGCGGCGGCGTTCTTCTCCGCCGCCTTCGCCTTCACCACCGGCAATGTCTGGCTGGGGCTGTGCGCGGGGATCATCGCGTCGATGTTCCTGTCGCTGATCCATGGCGTGGCCTCGATCACCTTCCGGGGCAATCAGCTTATCTCGGGCGTGGCGATCAACTTCCTGGCCGCCGGGCTGACCGTGGTGATCGCGCAGAACTGGTTCCGGCAGGGCGGCCGCACGCCCACGCTGGTGGGTGATGCGCGCTTTCCCCGTCTGACCCTGCCGGGGGCCGAGGCGGTGCGCGACGTGCCGGTGCTGGGACCGTTCTATTCGGTGATCCTGTCGGGGCATTCGATCCTGGTCTATGTGGGGCTGCTGTGCGTGCCGCTGGTCTGGTACGGGCTGTTCCGCACCCGCTTCGGCCTGCGCCTGCGCGCGGTGGGGGAAAACCCGGCGGCGGTGGATACCGCCGGGATTTCGGTCGTGGGGATGCGCTATGGCGCGGTGATGATCTGCGGTGTGCTCTGCGGGCTGGCGGGCGCCTATCTGGCCACCGGGCTGTCGGCGGGGTTCGTCAAGGACATGACGGCGGGGCGCGGCTTCATCGCGCTGGCGGCGATGATTTTCGCCAAGTGGCGGCCCTGGCACGCGCTGGGTGCGGTGCTGCTGTTCGGCCTGCTCGAGGCGATCGCCAACCGCTACCAGAATATCGATCTGGGCTTCATGGTGCTGCCCGCGCAGTTCATGCAGGCGCTGCCCTATATCCTGACCGTGGTGATCCTGGCCGGGTTCGTGGGCCGGGCGATTCCGCCGCGCGCGGGCGGCGAGCCCTATGTGAAGGAACGCTGAAGCCCCGCGGCGACGGCGCTGGACTTGCCGCGCTGCGGCGCACTAAGGTCAGAGGATGCAGGTCTATCTGCCCATCGCCGAGATCTCGGTCAACGCCTTCCTGCTTCTGGGGGTAGGTGGCGGCGTTGGCCTGCTGTCGGGCATGTTCGGGGTGGGGGGCGGTTTCCTGATCACGCCGCTTCTGTTCTTCATCGGCGTGCCCCCGGCGGTGGCGGTGGCCACCGGGGTGAATCAGGTGGTGGCCTCGTCAATCTCTGGCGTGCTGGCGCATCTGCGGCGCAAGACGGTGGACCTGCGCATGGGGGTGGTGCTGCTGGCGGGCGGGATGGTCGGTTCGGGCATCGGGATCTGGCTGTTCAACCTGCTCAGTCGGCTGGGTCAGATCGATCTGGTGGTGCAACTGTCCTACGTGCTGTTTCTGGGCATCATCGGGCTGTTGATGCTGCAGGAAGGCACGCGGGCGCTCCTGCGCGCGCGCAACCCCGCTGCGCCAAGGCGCAAGCTGCACACGCATACATGGGTGCATAACCTGCCGCTGAAGATGAAGTTCCGCGCCTCGGGGCTGTATATCAGCGTGTTCCCGCCGCTGGGGATCGGCATGGGCGTGGGGGTGCTGGCGGCGATCATGGGCGTGGGGGGCGGGTTCATCATGGTGCCCGCGATGATCTATCTGCTGGGCATGCCGACCAAGGTGGTGGTGGGCACCTCGCTGTTTCAGATCATGTTCGTGGCGGCGTTCACCACCATGATGCACGCGGTGACCAACCAGTCGGTGGATGTGCTGCTGGCGGTGTTCCTGATCCTCGGCGGCGTGATTGGCGCGCAGGTGGGGGCGCGCATGGGGCTGACCCTGCGCCCCGAGATGCTGCGCATCCTGCTGGCGCTCCTGGTGCTGGCGGTCTGCGGTAAGATCGGCTTCGACCTGCTGTGGACCCCGGCCGAGCTTTATTCGATTTCCGCGCCGAGGGGGGTCTGATGCGGTTTGTTGGCTTCCTGCTGCTCTTTCTGGTCGCGGCCCTGCCCCTGCGGGCCGAGGAGGTGCTGGCCGGGCTGAGCCAGAAGCAGCTTTCGCTGACGGTAAATTTCGAAGGTTCGGAAATCCTGGTCTATGGCGCGGTGCGGCGTGAGGCCCCGGTCCCCGAGGACAGCGAGTTGCATGTCATCGTCACCATCGAAGGGCCGCCCGCCCCGGCGGTGATCTGGCGCAAGGCGCGGCGGCTGGGCATCTGGATGAACGTCGAATCCATGCGCATCCGGGCGGCGCCCAGTTTCTATGCCGTCGCCTCGACCGGGCCGCTGGAGGGTATCCTGAGCATGGATGCCGACCTGCGGCACCGGATTTCCACGCGGCTGGCGATCTTCGAGGCCCGCGAGGATGCCGACGTGTCCAACCCCGCAGCGTTCTCCGAAGCGCTGATCCGCATTCGCAAGCAGGAGGACCTGTATCAGGCGCTTGAATCGCAGGTGACGCTGGACCGCGAAACGCTCTTCAACACCACGATTTCCCTGCCCAAGAACCTTGTCGAGGGCAGTTACGCGACGCGGGTGTTCCTGGTCCGCGATGGCGCGGTGATCGACCGGTTCGACACCGAAATCGACGTGCAGAAGGCGGTGCTGGAGCGGTGGCTGTTCAACATGGCCCATGAGCAGCCGTTCTGGTACGGCCTGCTGGCGCTGGGGCTTGCGGTGTTCTTTGGCTGGGGGGCGTCGGCGGCGTTCCGGGTGCTGCGGACGTAGGCGTTGGCGGGCGTGGAAGAAGTGCCCCCTCAGCGCCCCGCCCACCCACCCATGGCACTTCGGGGGCGCTGCCTGTGCTGACGCACAGGCGGGGTTCAGGGTGGATCAGTCGAGCGTTGGGCCGTCGCCCGGTAGCAGGTGGCAGAAGCATCCGAAGCCGTGCCCGCAGCCGAAATCGGCCGAGGCCGGGTCGCAGCTTCCGGCCAGATCAGCCATGTTGCCCGCCTCGGGGAAGGCCGCGGCAAGCGCCGAGAGCGCGCTGGCAGACACCGCCATCGCGGCCAGCCCGGCGGCGGGGATGACAAGGCCGCCGATCCGGCGCGTGCGCGAGAGGGTATGCGTGGGGCCGGGGGGTGTTTCGGGCATCGTCAGACCTCTGTCGCTGTAACCTCGAGGAAAGGTAGGACGGCGCGCGGTCCCTGTCGATGCCTGCGCCCGGCCTGCCCGTTTCACCCTGCCCGCGTCAGCCCGCCACCCGGCGTGCGCGGCGCAGCAGCATGTCGCGCTTCACGCGGCTCAGGCGGTCGAAATACATCCGCCCGTCCAGATGGTCGATCTGATGCTGCACGCTGGTCGCCCAGAGGCTGACGAAATCCCGCTCCTCGGCCACCCCTTCGGCGTTCAGGAAGCGCACAGTCACCGCGTGGGGGCGGGAGATTTCGGCGCTGACCCCGGGCAGGTTGGGGCTGGCCTCGGTATGCGTGCGCATCTGGCCGCTGGCGTGCAGGATTTCGGGGTTTGCCATGCGCACCGCCTGCCCGCGCGTCTCCGAGGCATCCACCACCGCCAACCGCAGCATGACGCCGATCTGCGGCGCGGCCAGACCCACGCCCGGCATTGCCTCCATGGTGTCGATCATGTCGGCCCAGTGCGCGCGGATGTCGTCGGTGATGGCCTCCACCGGCGCGGCGGGGGTGCGCAGGCGCCTGTCGGGCCAGGGGAGGCAGCGGCGGATCATCGCGTTCAACCGCAGCCCATGGCGATCAGCCGCTGCGCTGCCGCCTGCCGCGCGGGCTCATCCAGCAGATCGAGGATCAGCCGCCCGTTCAGGTGATCCAGTTCATGCTGAGCACAGCGCGCCGTCGCACCCGTCAGGGTACGGGTCTGCACGGTCCCGTCCGCGTCGGCCCAGCGCAGGGTGATCTCGGCCGGGCGATTGATCTCCAGCGGCAGGCCGGGAATCGACAGGCACCCTTCGACCCCGGCCTCGACCCGGCCCGAGGCACCCAGGATTTCCGGGTTCACGCAGACCACCGGGTCGCGCTCGCCTTCCTTCCAGCCGACATCCATGACGAAGATGCGCCGCAGCACGCCGACCTGCGGCCCGGCAAGCCCGCGCCCGGTGGCGTCATACATGGTGTGCAGCATGTCCTCGGCCAGGCTATGCGTCGCGGGGCCGAAATCCTCGACCGGCAGGGCCACGCGGCGCAGGAGCGGGTGGGGGTGGCGCAGGATCGGCAGCACCGCCATGGCTCAGCCCGCCCTTGCCCGCTCGCGCTTCAGCTTGACCATGCGCCGGGTGATCATCTGCCGCTTGATCGGCCCCAGATGGTCGATGAACAGCTTGCCGTTCAGGTGGTCCAGTTCATGCTGCGCGCAGGTGGCCCAGAGGCCGTCGAACTCTTCCTCCTGCGTGGCGCCGTCAAGGTCCATCCAGCGCATGCGTACGCGCTCGGGGCGTTTGACGTCGGCGTATTGCTCGGGGATGGACAGGCAGCCTTCCTCATAGGTGGCGGCTTCGTCTGAGGTCCAGGTGATTTCCGGGTTGATCAGCACCATGGGGCGCGGCGCGGCGCCCTCTTCCTTGACGCAATCCATGACGAACAGGCGCTTGAGCACGCCCACCTGCGGCGCGGCCAGTCCCACGCCGGGCGCGTCATACATGGTGTCCAGCATGTCGGCGGCCAGCGCGTGGATCTCGGGCGTGACCTCGGCCACGGGCTCGCACACCTTCTTCAGGCGCGGGTCGGGGTGGAGCAGGATGGGGCGAATCGTCATGCGCCAGAAATAGGCCGCAGAGGCGCAAAGCGCAATCTGCGCGGCGGCGTCGGTGCGGGGCCGCAAGGTGTCCGTTTTGCCATGCAGTGCGGGCTGTGGTAATTCGCCGATAGTGCCTTGCACGAGGTCTTGCACGGGGAAAGCGATATGTCGGAGCAGCAGAGCAATCTGGACAAGGTCTATTCCGTCGGCAGTGGCGCGGCCTTGCAGCGCCATTACGACCAATGGGCCGACAGCTACGATGACGAACTCGCCGCCAATGATTACCGCACCCCGGCGCGCGGCGCCGAGGCGCTGGCCCGGCACTGCGCCGACAAGTCGCTGCCGGTACTCGATTTCGCCTGTGGCACCGGGCTTTCCGGCGTGGCGCTGCACGCGGCCGGGTTCAGCTGCATCGACGGCACCGACGTTTCGCCCGGGATGCTGGAACAGGCGCGGGCGAAGGGGGTCTATCGCGCCCTGCTGCCCGCCGGGCTGGACGCGCCGCCGGATGTGACGGGCGCGGGCTACGGCGCGATCACGGCCATCGGCGCCATCGGCACCGGGGCGGCGCCGGCGTCCTGCATCGACTGGGCGCTCGAAAGCCTGCAGCCGGGAGGGTTGTTCGTGGTCTCGCTCAACGACCACACGCTGGAAGACCCGGACTACATGGACCGCGTGACGGGGGCCGAGGCGGCGGGCAAGGTCGCGATCCTGGAAGCAAAGCAGGGCCCGCATCTGCCTGCGCTGGGGCTTGGCGCGCGGGTCTTCGTGCTGCAACGGCGCTGAGCAGGCGATTGCGGGTTGCACCCCGGCGCGCGCGGCGCGAATGTCGCGCGCAAAGGAGTGCCCGCGCATGGATTTCGACCGTATCATCGACCGCCGCAACACCCATTGCATGAAATGGGACATGATGGCCGCGCGCTATCGCGTGGACCCCAGGGACGGGCTGGCCATGTGGGTGGCGGACATGGATTTCGCCGCGCCCGCGCATGTGACGGCGGCGCTGCGGGCGGCGGTGGATCATGGCGTCTTCGGCTATTTCGGCGATGACCGGGCCTATCTGGACGCGATCTGCTGGTGGATGGAGAACCGCCACGGCTGGACGGTGGACCCGGGCCACATCTTCACCACGCACGGGCTGGTCAACGGCACCGCGCTGTGCCTGCAGGCGTTCACCGACCCGGGCGACGGAGTGGTGCTGTTCACGCCGGTTTATCACGCCTTTGCCCGCGTGATCGAAGCGGCCGGGCGGCGGGTGGTGGAATGTCCGATGGCGGAGGTTGGCGGGCGGTACGAGATGGATCTCGACGCCGCCGATGCCGCGATGACGGGATCCGAGCGCATGGTGATCCTGTGCTCGCCCCACAACCCCGGCGGGCGGGTGTGGTCGGTGGACGAATTGCGCGCGCTGGCGGCGTTTGCCGCGCGGCACGACCTGATCCTGGTCTCGGACGAGATCCACCATGATGTGCTGATGCCCGGCCAGCGCCACACGCCCATGCCGCTGGCCGCACCGGAGTGCGCGGACCGGCTGGTGATGCTGACGGCGGCGTCCAAGACCTTCAACCTGGCCGGGCTGCATGTGGGCAACGTGATCATCGCCGACCCCGCGCTCCGCAAGCGGTTCGCCGAGGTGATGGCGGCGCTGGGCATGTCGCCCAACGCGCTGGGGCTGGTAGGGGTGACGGCGGCCTATGGGCCAGAAGGCGCGGATTGGGTCGATGCGCTCTGCGCCTATCTGGACGACAACCGCCGCCTGTTCGATGACGGCGTGAACGCCATTCCCGGGCTGCGCTCCATGGCGCTGGAGTCGACCTATCTGGCCTGGGTCGATTTTTCCGGCACCGGGATGGACCGGTCCGAGTTCACCCGTCGGGTGGAGCGCGACGCCCGCATCGCCGCCAATCATGGCACCACATTCGGGACGGGCGGCGAAAGCTGGCTGCGCTTCAACCTGGCCACCCCACGCGCCAATGTGGCCGAGGCGGTGGCCCGGTTGCAACGTGCGTTCGGTGACCTGCAGTAGCGCATTGCGGCCAGAAAGCGCCCGCTTGAGCCGCCCCGCCCAGCCCACCCATGGCGCTTCGCGGGCGCTTGTCGGCGCGAAGCGCGCCGACCGGGTGCAGATCAGCGGAATGGC
>SKMI01000063.1 GCA_007121115.1 Paracoccaceae bacterium
ATCCCCCTGGAGATGCTGCCCGAGGTGCGCGACTGCGCCGCCGATTTCGGCATGACCCGCGCCGACCTGTTCGGGCATGAAATCCCTATCCTGGGGATCGCGGGCGACCAGCAGGCGGCGACCATCGGGCAGGCGTGTTTCCAGCCGGGGATGCTGAAATCGACCTATGGCACGGGCTGTTTCGCGGTGCTGAACACCGGCGCGGCGCCGGTGGCCTCGAGCAACAAGCTGTTGACCACGATTGCCTATCAACTGGACGGCACGCCCACCTATGCGCTGGAGGGGTCGATCTTCATCGCGGGCGCGGTGGTGCAATGGCTGCGCGACGGGCTGAAGGTGATCCGCAGCGCGCCGGAAACGCAGGGGCTGGCCGAGAGTGCGGACGAGGGCCAGGACCTGATCCTGGTGCCCGCCTTCGTGGGCCTGGGCGCGCCCTACTGGAACCCGCAGGCGCGCGGGGCGGTGTTCGGCCTGACGCGCAACTCGGGGCCTGCGGAATTCGCGCGTGCGGCGCTGGAGTCCGTGGGCTACCAGACCCGCGACCTGCTGGAAGCGATGCAGGCCGACTGGACGCGCGAGGGGGCGCAGCCCACCCTGCGGGTCGATGGCGGGATGGCGGCGAATGACTACGCCATGCAGTTCCTGTCCGACATCATCGGCGCCCCGGTGGACCGCCCCGAGGTGCTGGAAACCACCGCACTGGGCGCGGCCTGGCTGGCCGGGCAGCGCGCGGGCGTCTGGCCGGGAATGGAGGAGTTCGCCAAGGGCTGGGCGGTGGAGCGCGAATTCACCGCCGCAATGGCCGCGGACGACCGCGAGGCGCGGTATGCGCGTTGGGTCCGAGCCGTGAACGCCACGCTGGGGGTGTAGGGGGAGAAGCGCCCCCTCAGCGCCCCGCCCACCCTCCCATGGCACTTCGGGGGCGCTGGCCCGGCGCAAGCGCCGTGCCAGGGGGAGGTGGACGCGAAGCGCCTGGATTGCTTTTCGATCAATTCTACGCGTCAGCGGCGGGATAGCGCGCCGACTGGATCGGATGTGCCCTTTCTTGCGGAGAAGCGAGCTCGACGGCTCGCTGCCTTCGGCGAGGGTATTTTGGGGCAGGATGAAGACAGGGCGCAGGGAGGTGTCGGCTGGTGCCGGCTGATCGGCAACGGGGCGAAATCATGGGATCGGGGTGCGCGTTCAGCGCGGGCCGTCCTGGTCCTTGGCATCCGGGTCGGGCTGCGAGACGCCCTTGAACACGGCCTTCAGCGGCAGCGCCCAGAGGATGCCCAGCACCAGATAGACCAGCGCCTCGACCAGCACCGAGGGGCGGTCGAAAAGCGTGATCACGTTCAGCGCCACGATGATGTAGAGCGGCAGGCCGACCAGCAGGATCAGCAGGGCCAGTCGGCGGCGGGCTTTGTAACTGAGGTCCATCAATCTGCGTAGGGGTCCGTGACAAGGATGGTGTCTTCGCGTTCAGGTGACGTGGAGAGTAGCGCGACCGGGCAGCCGATCAACTCTTCCACCCGGCGGACATACTTGATCGCCGCCGCCGGAAGGTCGGCCCAGCTGCGCGCGCCTTCGGTCGATTCGGACCAGCCGGGCATGTCCTCGTAGATCGGCACGCAGCGCGCCTGCGCGTCGGACGCGGTGGGCAGGTGGTCCAGCACCTGCCCGTCCAGGTCATAGCCCGTGCAGATGCGCAGGGTGTCGAACCCGTCCAGCACATCCAGCTTGGTCAGCGCGATCCCGTTCACTCCCGAGGTCACGCAGGTCTGGCGTACCAGCACCGCGTCGAACCAGCCGCAGCGGCGCTTTCGCCCGGTGGTGGTGCCGAATTCATGCCCGCGCTCGCCCAGCCGTTGGCCGTCTTGGTCATGCAGTTCGGTGGGAAACGGCCCCTCGCCCACCCGCGTGGTGTAGGCCTTGACGATCCCCAGCACATAATCCACCGCGCCGGGCCCCAGCCCGGTCCCGGTGGCCGCCTGCCCGGCGATCACGTTCGAGGAGGTCACGAACGGATAGGTGCCGAAATCCACGTCCAGCAACGCGCCCTGCGCCCCTTCGAAGAGGATGCGCTTCCCGGCGCGGCGCTTTTCATGCAGCACCTTCCAGACCGGTGCGGCGAAGCGCAGGACCTCGGGCGCGATCGCCATCAGATCGCGCAGCAGCGCGTCGCGGTCCACCGCCGCCAGTCCCAGCCCGGCGCGCAGCGCGTTGTGATGCACCAGCGCGCGGTCGATGCGGGTTTCCAGCGTGGCGCGGTCGCCCAGATCGGCGACCCGGATCACCCGGCGGCCGACCTTGTCCTCATAGGCGGGGCCGATCCCGCGCCCGGTGGTGCCGATGCGTGCAAGACTGTTTTGCCCCTCGCGCGCGCGATCAAGCTCGCCGTGGAAGGGCAGGATCAGGGGCGTGTTCTCGGCGATCATCAGGGTTTCGGGCGTGATCTCCACCCCCTGGCCGCGGATGGTCTCGATCTCGGACAGCAGGTGCCAGGGGTCCAGCACCACGCCGTTGCCGATCACGCTGAGCTTGCCGCCCCGCACCACGCCCGAGGGCAGCGCGTGCAGCTTGTAGACCTTGCCATCGATCACCAGCGTATGGCCGGCGTTATGCCCGCCCTGGAAGCGCGCAACCACATCGGCGCGCTCGCACAGCCAATCGACGATCTTGCCCTTGCCCTCGTCGCCCCATTGCGCGCCGACAACCACCACATTGGCCATGTGCCAATCCCCTTGACCAGGTCGCTCACCCTCGCCCTTCTAGCCGCGCGCGGGCCGGGGTGAAACCGGATTCCGCACGCCATTCCGCACGCCTTGTGGGCGCCCGGGACGCGTGTGGGCAACTCCCGGTCGCGCGGGGGTGCGCGAGGGGTTGCGGGCCGCGCGCGCAGGGCATAGATAACGCGCAACGCGAAAACGGGCCCGAACTCATGCAAAATGTCGTCTTGATCGTCCACCTTCTGCTTGCGCTGGCGCTGACCGGCGTGGTGCTGTTGCAGCGCTCCGAAGGCGGCGGGCTGGGGATCGGCGGCGGCGGTGGCGGCCCGCAGGCCAGCCGCCCGCCCCTGACAGGGCTGGCCAAGATGACCTGGGCGCTGGCGATTGCCTTCATCGCGACCTCGCTCACGCTGACGATCTTTGCCGCGCAGCAAAGCGCGACCAGTTCGGTGCTGGACCGGCTGGGCACACCAGCGCCTGCCGCGCCCAGCGCGCCTGCGCTCCCCGATGGTGACGGCCTGCTGCCGCCCCCGGCGATGGACGAGCCGCTGACGCCGCCGCGCGCCGAAGACTGAGCTTTCAGATCGAGCTTTCCGCCATCGGGAACTGCTGCGCCCCTCGGCCACGTGTGCGCTGCGGGTTGCGCCTGAACCGGGTTTGGCCTATGCGTCAAACCCCGTGATGGTCGGTGCCGGAACCACCGCAAGACCGAAGCAACCACACGGGGGACCCCACTCATGGCGCGCTACGTCTTCATCACCGGCGGTGTGGTCTCTTCGCTGGGCAAGGGGTTGGCCTCGGCGGCGCTGGGGGCGCTGTTGCAAGCGCGCGGCTTCAGTGTGCGGCTGCGCAAGCTCGACCCCTATCTGAACGTCGACCCCGGCACCATGTCGCCGTTTGAACATGGCGAGGTCTTCGTCACCGATGACGGGGCCGAAACCGACCTCGACCTCGGCCATTACGAACGCTTCACCGGCGTGCCCGCGCGGCGCACCGATTCGATCAGTTCCGGGCGCATTTATACCAATGTGCTGGAGAAGGAACGACGCGGCGACTACCTGGGCAAGACCATCCAGGTCATTCCGCATGTCACCAATGAGATCAAGGACTTCCTGGCCATCGGCGGCGACGAGCCTGACTTCATGCTGTGCGAGATCGGCGGCACCGTGGGCGATATCGAGGGGCTGCCGTTCTTCGAGGCGATCCGCCAGTTCGCCCATGAACGCCCGCGCGGGCAGTGCATCTTCATGCACCTGACGCTGCTGCCCTGGCTGGCCGCGAGCGGCGAGTTGAAGACCAAGCCCACCCAGCACTCGGTCAAGGAATTGCGCGCCATCGGAATTGCGCCCGATGTGCTGGTCTGCCGCTCCGAACAGCCGATCCCGGAAAAGGAACGCGCCAAGATCGCGCTCTTTTGCAATGTCCGGGCGGAGGCCGTGATCCCCGCCTATGACCTGAAATCGATCTACGAGGCGCCGCTGGCCTATCACCGTGTGGGGCTGGATCAGGCGGTTCTGGACGCCTTCGGCATCTCCCCCGCCCCGCGCCCCAATCTGGCGCGCTGGGAAGACGTGATGGACCGGCTGGACAACGCCGAAGGCGACGTGCGCGTGGCGATCGTGGGCAAATACACCCAGCTTGAAGACGCCTACAAATCGATCAAGGAAGCGCTGACCCACGGCGGCATGGCCAACCGGGTCCGCGTGCAGGTCGAATGGATCGACGCCGAGATATTCGAGCGCGAGGATCCAACCCCGCATCTGCAGGGCCTGCACGCGATCCTGGTCCCCGGCGGCTTCGGCGAGCGTGGGACCGAGGGCAAGATCCGCGCCGCGCAATGGGCGCGGGAAAAGAAGATCCCCTACCTTGGTATCTGTCTGGGCATGCAGATGGCGGTGATCGAAGCGGCGCGCAACCTTGCCGGGATGGACGACGCAGGGTCCGAGGAATTCGACCACGAGGCGGGTGCGAAGCGCTTCACGCCGGTGGTCTATCACCTGAAGGAATGGCTGCAGGGCAATGCGGTCGTCGAACGCCGCCCCGAGGATGACAAGGGCGGCACCATGCGGCTGGGCGCCTATGCCGCTCGGCTGGCCGAAGGGTCCGCCGTGGCACGGGTCTATGGCACCACACGGATCGAGGAACGCCACCGCCACCGCTACGAGGTCGACATCGCTTTCCGCGAACAACTCGAAGGCACCGGGCTGCGGTTTTCGGGCATGTCCCCCGACGGTCGCCTGCCCGAGATCGTCGAGCACGAAGGCCATCCCTGGTTCATCGGCGTGCAGTTCCACCCGGAGCTGAAATCCAAACCCTTCGCGCCCCATCCGCTGTTCGCCGATTTCATCCGCGCGGCGGTGGAGACCAGTCGGCTGGTGTGATCTGGCCCCGGCTGGAACCGGGAGGCCGGTCTGTTCACGGCCCTGTCCCTGCCCCCGGCAGGGACAAGCGCCCTCGGGGCGTGCGGGGTGGGTGGGTGGGCGCGGCCCGAGGGCGCTTCTTCACGCCGCCACCCGGACCGCCCAGACAGTCAGGCAAGGCGCGGCGCGGTCAGCCCTCGGCGGGCATCACCCGGCGATAGACATGCCAGCTTGCGTGCCCCAGCACCGGCAGCGCCACGAACAGCCCCAGAAACAGCGGCAGCATGGCCAGGAACAGCAGCGCGGCGATCAGCGCCGCCCAGGCCAGCATCGGCACCGGGCTGCGCATCACCGCCTGCACCGAGGTGATCATCGAGGTGATGAAATCCACCTCCTTGTCCAGAAGCAGCGGCAGGCTGATCACGGTCAGCGCAAAGAGCGCCAGCGCCATGGCCCCGCCGATCACCCCGCCAAGGGCCAGCATCTGCAGCCCCGCCGGGGTCATCAGCATCTCCCAGGTCGAGCCGGTGATCGGCCGGATACCGAAGAACAGCGCAAAGATCGTATGCGCGACAAAGACCCAGAACATGAAGGCCAGCATCACCACCATCGCCATGGACGGCACCTGCCGGTCGCGCTGGGCAAAGACGCAGCCCGCCACCGCGCGCCAGGTCAGCGGTGCGCCGGTCTCGATCCGTCGGCTGACCTCGTAAAGCCCGGTCGCCGCAAAGGGCGCCAGCAGCGGGAAGCCGACAACCACCGGGATGAACCACCAGCTTTGCCCCGAGGCCACAAACACCGCATACAGCACCAGCCCCCCGGCGACATAGACGCTGGAAAACGCCAACCCGAAGAGCGGCGCGCGGCGGAAGTCGGCCCAGCCGAGGGCCAGTGCTGCGCGCAGATCGTTGATGGATATGGCCTGCACATCCGGCAATGGCGATGCGGGCGGCATCGTGCGTTCGGTCATGGGTTCCCCTCCCCCTTGGAACCTTGACGCTATCTTGCCCCCGCAGGTGCTTGCAAGTGCGATTGACGCGGCCAGCAGCGCGGCTGATGTCGCAAAGCGGCGCAGGCCTGCCATGGCCCGAAGCACCACCGCTGTCCCCGCACCGGCTTGCGCAGGCGAGAGAAAAAGAGCCTCAGCGCTTCGCGGCCTTGCCCTCGACCTCATCGGCCAGCGCTTCGGCCCGCGCGGCCAGTTCGGCCATGGCGTCGGTCACCTCCTGCGGGACCACCGGCACCTCGACCCGTTCGGCGGCGGGCACGGGGCGGTTGCGCAAGGCGTCGATCTCCACGCGCAGCGCCTCGGCGGTGCTTTCGGCGGCGCGCAGATTGTCCTCGGCGGCGGCGATCTTGTCGGCCAGCATCAACCCGGCCATGAGCAGCATGCGTTCGGTCGGTATGCGCCCGATCTGCGACAGCAGCGTGCGCGCCTCGGTGTCCAGCATCCCGGCGGCGGCGTGCAGGAACTGCTCCTCGCCCGGCTGGCAGGCGACCTGAAATTCCTTGTTGCCGATGGTGATCTTCTGTTCAGACATGGCTCGACCCCGCGCTGGTTTCCGTGGTGGTGCCTGTGCTGGTGCCTGCGGCGCTCTCGGTGCCGACGAGGGGCCGCAACTCGGACAGGATTTCCTCCATCTCGGCCATCTCGGCCCGGCGTTCGGCCTGCAGGGCTTCCAGCTCGGCGGCAAGCGAGCGGTTCAGCACCGCTGATTCCGTGCTCCCGGCGATCTGCGCGTCCCTGAGCGCCGCATTGGCGGCCATCAGCTTCGCATTCGCCTTTTTCAGCCGCAGCATTTCCAGGCTTTGCAGGTCCAGTTGCTCGGTGAGCCGGGCCAATCGGCGTTCCAGCTGCGTGACCGAGGTTTCCTGCCGATGCCGTGTGCTGCCAAGCCGTTCGTTGAGCTGCGCATTGGTGGCCTTCTCCTTGGCCAGCGCCGCGCGCAACTCGGCGATTTCGGGATCGGCGCCGCTGGTTGCTGCGGGGGCGGGTTGTGTCGGGGCGCCCGCTGTCGGCGCCTTCAGTCGCCCGACCCCGCGTCCGATCCGGTCCAGCGCCTTGGCGATGCGCTGCTCGAGTTCCGTTGTCCGGCTCATTATTCGCCCCTCCTGTGGTGCTTCCGGCGAATCACCGGACGCCGCCTGCCCTGTTCTGATCGCCGAGATTAAACATTACTGCTTTTCTTTCCAACCGATCCGGGACTTCAGGGGCACTTGCGGGGCCGTCGCAGTCTGGAATCACCGCGGCAAACTGGATATGAGGGCGCCAAAGCAACCCATCGAAGGAACGCCCCCCGTGGATATCGACGCCCTGCGCCAGCGCCACCCGGATCACTGGAACAAAGCCTGCGCCATCCGCGCGCTGGCGATGGACGCGGTGCAGGCCGCCAAATCAGGCCATCCGGGGATGCCCATGGGCATGGCGGATGTGGCCACCGTGCTGTTCGAACGGCACTTGAAGTTCGACGCCAGCGCGCCCGACTGGCCGGACCGCGACCGCTTCATCCTGTCGGCGGGGCATGGCTCCATGCTGCTTTACGCGCTGCTGCACCTGACCGGCTACGCGGACATGACGCTGGACCAGTTGCGCAATTTCCGCCAGTTGGGCGGTATCACCGCCGGGCACCCGGAATACGGCCATGCCAAGGGGATCGAAACCACCACCGGCCCGCTGGGCCAGGGGCTGGGCAATGCCGTGGGTTTCGCCATGGCCGAGGAAGCCCTGCGCGCCGAGTTCGGCGCCAAGGTCGTGGATCACCGCACCTGGGTCATCGCGGGCGATGGCTGCCTGATGGAGGGGATCAGCCACGAGGCGATCGGGCTGGCCGGGATGCAGCGGCTGCGCAACCTGATCGTGCTGTGGGACAACAACGACATTTCCATCGACGGGCGGGTCGGGCTGTCGGACGTGACCGACCAGCGCGCCCGCTTCGCCGCTGCGGGCTGGCATGTGATCGCCTGCGACGGGCATGACCCCGCCGATATCGACCGCGCCCTGACCGAGGCCAAGGCCGCCGACCGCCCGGTGATGGTGGATTGCAAGACCATCATCGGCTTCGGCAGCCCCAACAAGGCCG
>SKMI01000296.1 GCA_007121115.1 Paracoccaceae bacterium
AGTTACTTAAGTTCATTTCTTGCTTTATCGTCCTGATATCTCGCAGTTTCCCCGCAAATCCGGATTTCTACCTGATAATGTAAGGCCGCATCGCCATCATCGCTTTTCGCTAGCGGGACGGAAAAATCCGCCCCATCAGCGCCCGCTACATGCACGCCCGAGAGGTCGCCCGCTATGCGTCAGCCTTCCCCGAAAACCGTCCCCGTCCTGACAACTGACGCGGAGGCCGAGGATTTCCTCGACCAAGACCTCTCGACGCTCGATTTCAGCCAGTTCAAACCCCTGCGCTTTGAAACCCTGCCGAAATCGGCGCGGATCACCATGCGCCTGCCCGAACCCCTGATCGCGGCCCTCAAGGCGCGGGCAAAGGCGCGCGGCATCCCTTACCAGCGCCTGATCCGCGAGGCGCTGGAGCGTGAGGTCTCCGACACCTGACCCCCGAAACGCAGAACGCCCGCCAGGCGGCGGGCGTCCGGGACGCGCAAACGGGCCAGCCCTCAGCGGCGGATGCCCAGCTTGGCGATCAGCACGCGGTAGCGGGCCTCGTCCTTGCCGCGCAGGTAGTCCAGCAGCTTGCGGCGCGTCGCCACCAGTTTCAGCAGCCCACGGCGGGAGTGGTTGTCCTTCTTGTGGGTCTTGAAATGCTCGGTCAGCGTGGCGATGCGTTTGGTCAGCACCGCGACCTGCACCTCGGGCGAGCCGGTGTCGCCTTCGGCACGGGCGAATTCCTGGATGGTGCGTGTCTTCTCTTCGGCGGTAATCGACATCGGGGGCTCCTTTCGTCACGGGAAGCGGGTGCAGGCCGGGATGTCGTCCAGCGAGACCCATGGAAACGCCGCCCCCGCAGGGCCGCGCCCGCGCGTCATAGGCGATTCCGGCGGCAATGAAAAGCCCGCGCGTGGGCGCCGCTCGCGTTAACCATTTCCCCCGAAACCCCGGCCCGCGCGGCCCCTTGTGCTTCGTTTGTTCGCCCGAATCGGCGATACTCGGCCTTGGGTGAGACTGTGGGGTGTGTGTGATGTATCTCCTTCTGGGGCTGCTGGCGGCCGTGATGGCCGGCAGCATGGCCGATGCGTTCATGGGCAACGACGACACGGATGAGGCGGACGAGACCGGCGCGGATGAAGACGCGCCCGGCGCTGCGACCGCAAGCCTCGATATGCTTTCCGACACCCTGCCGGACGCCGACGCCCCGGCGATGATCTGGGACGCGGACCCGCTGGACAACCACCCGCTGGCCAACGGCCAGCCCCCCCAAGATGGCCCGGACGCAAGCTGGCGGGACTACAGCGACGATGACGGCGTCCGCAGCAGCGATGCCTTCCCCCCCAGCGACGCCCCGCCCGAGGGCGTGGTGCAGCAGGCCGGTGATGGCGGAGAGACCCTGCGCGGCGGTGCAGGCGACGACCTGCTGATCGGCGGCACAGGGGAGGACACGCTGCTGGGCGGCCCGGGCGAAGATGTGCTGGTGGCGAATGGCGCGGGCGACACGCTCAGCGGCGGCGAAGGCGACGACGTGCTGATCGGCGGGCCGGGGGATGACGTGCTGATCGGCGGCTGGGGCGATGACGTGCTGATCGCCGGGGGCGGCAGCAACACGCTGATGGGCGGGGCAGGCGACGACCTGCTGGTGGGCGCCATCGACCCCGAGGCCGCGCCGGGGCAGAACTTCCTCAACGGCGGCGAGGGCGATGACGTCCTGATCGGCGGCGGCAATGACGTGCTGCACGGCGGCCCCGGCGCGGACCGCTTCGTGCTGGGCGACTGGATCGGGCCGGGGCAGATGGTGACGATCATGGATTACACGCCGGGCGAGGACCGGATCGAACTGGCCATCAACCCCGCCGCGCACCCGGACCCGGCGCTGATCACCGCGCCGGACCCCGAAGACTCCGCAAACGCGCTGATCGTGCTGGATGGCGAGGTGATCGCCCGAGTCATCGGCGGCGCGGGGCTGGCGGCAGAGGACATCGACCTGGTGGCCGAACACCCCGAACTGACCCGCGCACAGTCCCCGACACAGATCAGGGTGTGAGAACCGCCGCCGAGGGTCGCGCAGTGTCGCGGGTCACGTCCGGGCCACGTCCCGCCACGGGCGTCTTGCCGCCGCTACGTGTCGCCCGCGGAAGGGGTCTCGGACAGCACCTCGGCCGCCAGCGCGCGACTGACCCGGCGGTGCCCGGCCAGCGCGCGCGCATCAAGCCGCGCCACCACATCCTGCGCCGCCGCCAGCGAGCGCTCCATCCGCGCCAGCAGATAGGCGATAAGCGGCGGCGAGACCTCAAGCTGACGGTCGGCAAACAGCTTGACCAACACCGCCTGCAGCAGGGCGTCATCGGGCGGGTCCAGCCCCACCACCGCGCTGGCCTGCAGGCGCGATGCCAGATCGGGCAGGGTCAGGCGCAGGCGCGTGGGCGCCGCACGGGCGGTCATCAACAACCGCCCTCCGGCGGCGGCCAGCATGTTGTGGAGGTGAAACAGGGCGCGCTCGCCCTGCGGATCGCCGGCGATGCCCTCGATATCCTCGACCGCCACATGGCCCGCCCGGACCAGCGCCGGCAGATCCGCCGCCGCCAGATCGGTCGCGGCGCAAACCTGCGCTCCCGTCGCCGCCGCCCAGACCCGCGCCAGGTGGGTCTTGCCCGCGCCTCGAGGCCCGGTCAGCACCAGCTTGCCCTGCGGCCAGTCGCGCCAGCCCTCGACCATGGCCACGGCGCGGGCGTTGGACGGCGTGACAAAGAAATCCGCCCGCCCCATGGCAACGGGCAGGGCCAATCCGAGGGGGATCTGTTCCGGTCGGCGGGTCACGGCTGCGGGTGGTCCCTGGGATCGTCTGCGGCGGGATCGCTGGCGCGATAGAGCGGGCTGTCCATGTAGCGCCCCACGGCGAATTTCACCAGCACCCCCGCAGCCGCCGCCACCGGGACCGCGACCAGCATCCCCGTGAACCCGAACAGCGTGCCAAAGGCGGTGACCGCGAACAGAAGCCAGACCGGGTGCAGCCCCACCGACCCGCCCACCAGACGGGGCACCAGCACATTGCCTTCAAGGAACTGGCCGAAGGCGAAGATCGCCACCACGGCCAGGATCGGCACCGGATCGCCCCAGAACTGGAACAGCGCCAGCCCGATGGAGAGCACGCCCCCGATGATCGCACCGACAAAGGGGATGAACGAGATCACCCCTGCCACAACGCCGATCACCAGCCCGAACTGCAACCCCGCCAGCATCAGCCCCAACGCGTAATACCCTGCCAGCAGCATGCAGACCGAAAGCTGGCCCCGCACGAACCCGGCCAGCGCGCGGTCGATCCGGTGGGCCAGGTCACGGATGGTGGGGGCGTGGTCGCGCGGCAGCAGATCGTCGATCCGCGCCACCACCTTTGGCCAGTCCAGCAGCAGGTAGAAGGTCACCACCGGCGCCACGATGACAAACAGCACCACGGCGATCAGGCCCGAAACCGCGCCCAGCGCGCCCTCGGCC
The DNA here is from genome assembly GCA_007121115.1 of Paracoccaceae bacterium. Classification (GTDB taxonomy): domain Bacteria; phylum Pseudomonadota; class Alphaproteobacteria; order Rhodobacterales; family Rhodobacteraceae; genus Rhabdonatronobacter. Next base: position 3,484 of record SKMI01000296.1, read on the forward strand.
AGCGCCATGCCGCGCTCGCGCAGCGCCTCGCCGATACCATCGAGGTTGCGCGTCAGAACCCCGTCCTCGGCCACCAGCGCCGGGAACCGCTCAGACAGGAACGCAAGGGTTTGTTCGGCAAGGTCGGGCAGGGTCTGCGCCAGACGCCCAGCCTGTCCCAGCAGCGGGGGGATCACGCCGACCAGCAGCGCCACCGTGGCGCCGATCATGCCGAATATGATCACGCTGACCGCAAGCGCCCGCGGCAGGCCCAGCCGCATCAGCCGCCCCGTGATCGGGTCCAGCAGATAGGCCATGGCGGCGCCGGCGACAAAGGGCAGAAGCGCGTCGCCCAGAAGCCACAGCACCCCGCCGAAGCCCAGCATCGCCACAGCCCAGAAGGCCGCCTGATCGCGCATCCGCATCGTGGCTGTCCCGTTGCCGTTTCGCCGCGCATCATCGCGCAGCCCCGGGTCCGGCGCAACAGCGCGTGCAGTCAGGGCGCGCGGTCATGGACAGCGCGCTGCGGAACGGTTACCTGACCCGAGACACATTACATCTGGGGCCTGCCCGTGACCGACAGCATCTGGCGCCGTGACGAGATCGAAAGCCCCTGCATCAAGGTCTGCGTGGTCCACCCCGAGGCGCGGCTTTGCACCGGCTGCCTGCGCACCATCGATGAAATCACCACCTGGTCGCGCATGAGCGCCGAAGAACGGCGCGCGATCATGGCCGCCCTGCCCGCCCGCGCTGGGCAGTTACGCCAGCGCCGGGGCGGGCGCGCCGGGCGGCTGCAGCGCGACTGACAACGGGCACCACCGGCACCAAGGCCATCGCGCGCGCCTTTCGGCGGGCCCGGCCAGCGGGTTCAGGCGGCCTCGTGCCGCTGTCCGCTGGTCAGGCGGTAGCTCACCGCCTCGGCCACATGCGGCAGGCGCAGCTCGCGCGCGCCGTCCAGATCGGCGATGGTGCGGGCCACGCGCAGCACCCGGTGATAGCCGCGCGCGCTCAGCCCGAAGCGGTCAGCCACGCGGGCGATCAGCGCGCGGCCTTCGGTGTCGGGGCTGGCGACCTCTTCCAGCAGCGTGCCCTCGGCATCGGCGTTCACGCGCACCCGCTCATGCCCGCCGAAGCGGTCGGTCTGTCGCGCCCGCGCCGCCGCCACCCGCGCCGCCACGCTGGCCGAGGCTTCGCCCGATTGCGGCAGGTCCAGATCGGCCCAGGCGACGGGCGGCACCTCCACCCGCAGGTCGAACCGGTCCATGAGCGGCCCCGAGATGCGGCCCAGATAATCCTCGCCGCAGGCGGGCGCGCGGCCGCAGGCCCGCGCGGGTTCGGCCAGATAGCCGCATTTGCAGGGGTTGGCCGCGGCCACCAGCAGGAAGCGGCAGGGGTAGCGGATATGGGCGTTGGCGCGGGCGACCATCACCTCGCCGGTTTCGATCGGCTGGCGCAGGGTTTCCAGCACCTGACGCGGGAACTCGGGGAATTCGTCCATGAACAGCACGCCATTGTGCGCCAGGCTGATCTCGCCGGGCTTGGCCCCGCGCCCGCCGCCAACGATGGCCGCCACCGAAGCCGTGTGGTGCGGCTCGCGAAAGGGGCGGGCGCGGGAAATCCCGCCCTCGTCCAGCAGCCCGGCAATGGAGTGGATCATCGAGGTTTCCAGCGCCTCCACCGGCGTGAGCGGCGGCAGGATGCCGGGCAGGCGTGCGGCCAGCATCGACTTGCCCGACCCCGGCGCGCCCACCATCAGCAGATGATGCCGCCCGGCGGCGGCAATCTCGAGTGCCCGCTTCGCGCGTTCCTGACCCTTTACGTCGAACAGATCGCGCAGGGTGGCATCGCGCGCGACTTCGCCCGGCCGCGCGGGCGAGAGCGGCGCCTGGCCGGAAAAATGGCGGATCACGTCGATCAGGCTTCCGGGCGCGAAGACCCGCGCCGCCTCGACCCACGCCGCTTCGGCCCCGCAGGCGGCGGGGCACAGGAGCGTGCGCCCCTCCGCCGCTGCCGTGACCGCGGCGGGCAGCGCGCCGGTGACGGGCAAGAGCGAGCCATCGAGCGACAACTCCCCCAGCGCCAGCGTGTCGGCGGCGTCGCCGGGCGGGATCAGGTCCAGCGCCGCCAGCAGCGCCAGCGCGATGGGCAGGTCGAAATGCGACCCCTCCTTGGGCATGTCGGCGGGCGAGAGGTTCACGGTGATCCGCTTCGACGGCAGCGCGATGGACAGCGTCGAGAGCGCGGCGCGCACCCGTTCGCGCGCCTCGGACACGGCCTTGTCCGGCAGGCCGACGATGTGGAACGCGGGCATCCCCGCCGAGAGCGCGCATTGCGCCTCGACCAGGCGGGCCTCGACCCCTTCGAAGGCGACGGTATGCACCCGCGCGACCATTCCCCACTCCGACCCTGACAGTTGGTTAACAGTTAGGCGGCGAGGGGTTTAGGAATGGTTAACGCGCCCCGCCGGGCGCCGGGGTGCTTGTCAGCGGAGCCATCAACCTTAAGTCGTTGCGCAATGACACAGGAGGTTTTGATGAGCGATCTGACATTGCTGGGCATCTGCGGCTCCCTGCGCGCCGCGTCATCCAACCGCAAGCTGATGCAGGAGGCGGCGGCAGCCTTCGGACCTGCGCGGTTTGTCGAAGGGGACCTGCGCCTGCCGCTTTATGACGGCGATCTGGAAAGCGACGAGGGCATCCCCGAGGGCGCGACGAAGCTGGCCGGGCAGATCAAGGACGCGGATGCCGTGATCATCGCCTGCCCCGAATACAACAAGGCCCCTCCGGGGGTGTTGAAGAACGCGCTCGACTGGGTCAGCCGGGTCAAGGGCGGCCCCTGGGCGGACAAGCCGGTGGCGCTGATTTCGGCCACCGCCGGGCGCGCGGGTGGCGAGCGGACGCAATTCGCGCTGCGGCTGATGATGGTGCCGTTCCGCCCGCGCATCCTGCAGGGGCCCGAGGTTCTGGTCGGCACCGCCGGGGACCAGTTCGACGACAGCGGCAAGCTGATCAACGAGATCAATGCCAAGGCGCTGAAGGACCTGATGACGGCGCTGCGGGCCGAGGCCGAGCGGGCGCGCGCGGTGGCAGACAAGGCGGCCTGAAGGCTGCACGAAAGCGCCCGGATGGCCTGCGCCCACCCACCCCGCAGGCGTCCGGGGCGCTTCAATGCGTTACAGATTGTCCGTAACGCGAAAGCCATCGGGCACATTGTCCCGGCCATCGAGAACCAGATCGGCCATGATACTCCCCAAGAGCGGAGCCATGGCGAAACCGATCTTGAACCCGCCGTTTAAGACGTAATGTCCGGGCCGTCCGGGCCACGGCCCCAGCATCGGGGCCCGCGTCCGGGCGCGGGGCCGCACCCCCGCCCAGCGTTCCAGCACCGGGGCCTCGGTCAGCGCCGGACATAGCGTTCGGGCGCGGTCCAGCAGCGCGTCGCATTGCGCATCGGTGGTGTCGGGCGCATCGAAATCGCGTTCGCTGGTGGAGCCGATGGCGACGCTGCCGTCTGCGTGCGGCACGATGTGCAGGCCTTCGGCGAACACCTGCGGCAAAGCAAGCGCGTCATAGGCCACCCGCAGCGCCTGCCCCTTGATCCCCGCCCCCATGCTGCGGGTGTGGACTGCGCTCAGGGCGGCGAGGCCCTCATACCCCGTGCACCACACAACCGGCCCTGCTTCGGGCGGCGTATCTGCGCGCTCGACCACCCTGCCCCTCAAGGCCACCACCCCGGCGGCCAGTGCAGCCAGTGCGCGGCGGGGGTGGAGCCGGGCGCTCAGCGTGTCATGCACCACCATGCCCGTGGGCGAGACCGGCACCAGCCCGGTGAAATCCGCGGCCGGGCGCACCGCCCAGACCGCCCTGCCCTGCCACAGGTCCGCGGCGCTCTCGGCCCGCGCGCGGGCGCGTTCCAGCGCCGCCGCGTCCGCCACCGGCTGCAAACGCCCTGTGCGCGCATAGCCCGGATCGCGGCCCGAGACGCGCGCCACCTGTGTCCAGAACCCCTCGGCCATCAAGAGCGCGTCCAGTTGCACTGCCTTCTTGGCGTTCCAGTTTTCCGGCACATGCGGGGCCAGTGCGCCGACCACGCCGCCGCTGGCCCCGGCGCCGATGCGGCGCTTCTCCAGCACCTGCACCCGCGCCCCGCGCGATGCTGCCACAAACGCCAGCGCCAGCCCGAACACGCCGCCGCCCATGACCGTCAGTGCCGCCATTGCCAATCCCTGCCGCCGCGTCCAAGGTGCGCGCGAAAGACTCCATAGGGCAGAAGCGGATGCAGGACCAGCGGGCAGAGGTGGACTGGCGCGACGGCACCGTGCCGGTGGCGCGCGCCTTCGATGACCCGTATTTCAGCCTGCACGACGGGCTGGCCGAGACTCGCCATGTCTTCCTGCGCGGCAACGACCTGCCCGCACGGCTGCGTCCCGGTTTCCATATTGCCGAACTGGGCTTCGGCACCGGGCTGAACCTGCTGGCGACGCTGCAAGCCGCCACGGACCACCCCGGCCCGATCCGCTACACCGCCTTCGAAGCCTTTCCCATCGCACCCGAGGACATGGCCCGCGCGCTTGGCACCTTTCCGGAATTGCCCGCCGAAGCGCTACTGGAACCGTGGCGCGCGGGGTGCACCTGCCTCACCCTCGGACCGCTGGAGGTCACGGTCATCGTGGGCGATGC
>SKMI01000197.1 GCA_007121115.1 Paracoccaceae bacterium
CTCGGCCATGAACCCGCCCTCGGGCTGCCCATTCCAGACACGCTGCCGCTGCTGTTGCAGCGGCGGGCGACGGCCTCAGCTGGGTGCGTCGGCGGGTTCCGGGGTGGGGTCCGGCGAGTCGGCGGGCATGGTGAAGACCGGCTCCATCCGCGCAAGGATATCCTCGGCCAGGTGGCACTTGATCTGGTGGCCGTCGGCGATCTGGCGCATGGGCGGCACCTCGCGTTCGCACAGATCGCCGGGGACTTCCGATTTCCAGCGGCACCGGGTCTGGAACGGGCAGCCCGAGGGCGGGTTCATGGCCGAGGGAATGTCGCCTTCGAGCACGATGCGCTTCTTCTCGACGCTGGTGTCGGCGACCGGCACGGCCGAAAGGAGCGCCTCGGTATAGGGGTGGTAGGGGGGCGCGAAGACCTGATCGGTGGTGCCAAGCTCCACCACATGGCCCAGATACATCACCATCACCCGATCCGACAGATAGCGCACGATCGACAGGTCATGGCTGATGAACAGGAGCGTGGTGCCGTTCTGGCGCTGGATGTCCATCAGAAGCTGCGTCACCGCCGCCTGCACCGACACATCGAGCGCCGAGACCGGCTCATCCGCCACCACGATCCGCGCATCCCCGGCGAAGGCCCGCGCGATGCCCACACGCTGTTTCTGCCCGCCCGAAAGCTGGCGTGGCATCCGCTCGGCGAACTCGCGCGGCAATTTAACAAGGTCCAGAAGTTCCAGCATCTTCTGCCGACGCTCGGCGGGGCTCTTGCCGACCTTGAAGATTTCCAGCGCGCGGATGATCTGCGCGCCCACGGTCATCGACGGGTTGAGCGTGTCGAACGGGTTCTGGAACACCATCTGCAGCCAGGACACCGCATCGGTGTTGCGGTGCTGGATGGGTGTCTTTTCCAGACTCTCGTCGAACAGCATGAGCTTGCCGCCGGTGGCGGTTTCCAGCCCCATCAGCACCTTGGCGAAGGTGGACTTGCCGCAGCCGGATTCGCCGACGATAGCCAGCGTCTCGCCCGCGCGGGCGTCGAAGCTGAGGGTTTCATTGGCCTTGACCACCTTCTTGTCGCCGCCCGAGAAGAGGGACGAGGCCGCGACCTCGTAATACTTGCGCAGATCGTCCATGCGCAGGACCACGTCGCCGATTTCGGTGGGGGCGACCTCTTCGTCGGAACTCCAGGCGGCATCCCAGTCGATTTCGTCGATGCGCAGGCAGCGGCTTTCGTGGCGGTCGTCGCCCGCGATTTCGGTCATCGGGATCTCGCGCGCATCGCACAGGCCCTTCTGGAAGTAGTCGCAGCGTGGGCCGAAGTTGCAGCCCGGCGGGCGTTCGTGCGGGAGCGGGAAGTTGCCGGGAATGGCGCGCAGGGGGCGCGAGGTCTTGTCGGCCGAGGGCAGCGGGATCGCGCGGAAGAGCGCCTGCGTGTAGGGGTGGCGCATCTTGTTGAAGACGTCGTTGATGTTGCCGGTCTCGACCGCTTCACCGGAATACATGACGCAAAGCCGGTTGCAGGTATCCATGATCAGCCCAAGGTTATGGCTGATGAACAGCATCGAGGTGCCGTATTTCACCCCCAGTTCCTTGACCAGATCGACGATCCCGGCCTCGACCGTCACGTCGAGCGCGGTGGTCGGCTCATCGAGGATCAGCAGCGCCGGATTGGCCATCAGCGCCATGGCGATGACGATGCGCTGCTGCTGGCCGCCCGAAAGCTGGTGCGGGTAGGCATCGAGGATGCGGTCCGGGTCCGGCAGGCGCACATCTGCCACAAGCTGGCGGGCGCGGGCGCGCGCGTCATCGTCGGACATCTGCTGATGGATCTTCGGCACCTCCATCAACTGCCGCCCGATCTTCATCGCCGGGTTCAGGGACGCCATGGGTTCCTGATAGATCATGGCGATCTGCGAGCCGCGAATCTTCGCCAGTTCCGCCGGTGACATGGCGTTCAGGTCGCGGCCCTTGAACTTGATGGAGCCGCCGACGATGCGCCCGTTGACGCCCAGGTCCTGCATCACGCCGAGCGCCACGGTGGACTTGCCGCAGCCGGATTCGCCCACAAGCCCCATCGCCTCGCCCGGCATGACGGTGCAGGAGAAATCCATCACCGCCGGGATTTCGCCCCGGCGGGTGAAGAAGGAGATCGAGAGGTTCTCGATTTCGAGGATGGGTTCGGCGTCAGTCATGCGGCGCTCCTGTGCGGGAGGGCAGGAGCGGGGGTTTCACACCCCCGCACCCCCGTGGAGTATTTCGGGCAAGATGAAGCATCAGTCCTTCAGGCTTTCTTCACGCAGCCCGTCGGCCAGCAGGTTGAGGCCGAGGACGAGGGACATCAGGGCCAGCGCGGGGGCGAGCGCCGCGTGCGGGTAGATCGTCAGCAGCCGGCGGCCCTGGTTGATGGTGGACCCCCAGTCCGGGCTTTCGGGCGCGACGCCCAGGCCGAAGAAGCCGAGTGTGCCCAGCAGGATGGTGGTGTAGCCGATGCGCAGGCAGAAATCGACGATCAGGGGGCCGCGCGCATTGGGCAGGATCTCCCAGAGCATGATGTACCACGGCCCCTCGCCCCTTGTCTGGGCCGCGGCGACGTAGTCGCGGGTCTTGATGTCGAGCGTGATGCCGCGCACGATCCGGAACACGGTGGGCGAATTCACGAAGACCACGGCGACGAACACGTTCAGAAGGTTCGGCGACATGCCCCAGACGCCCAGCGGGTCAGCGTTGAACGCCAGCCCCGAATAGGCCCAGAGCCCCACCAGCAGGACGCCGCCCACATAGAGGTTGCGCTTGGCGGGCTGGGTGAAGAAGCGCGCGTTCAGAAGCACCGTGAAGAAGATCACCGGCACGATGAACAGCACCCCGGCCATGACGCGCGGGATGGCGGTTTCCTGAATCTCGGGCGCGACCAGCAGGAAGAACAGCAAGATGACCGGGAAGGCCAGCACGAGGTTGGCGACAAAGGTCAGCCCGGTGTCGAACCGACCCCCGATATAGCCCGCGGGCAGCCCCAGCGTGATGCCGATCATGAAGGAGATCATGGCCGCGAAGGGGGCGATGCGCAGCACCTCGCGCGCACCCATGACCATGCGCGAGAACACGTCCCGCGCCAACGCGTCGCCGCCCAGCAGGAAGTATTCGTATCGCCCGTCCGGGTCGCGGAGTGGCGAGCCGGGCGTGGCATTGCGCATGCCGCTGATCTGCGCCAGCGGGTCATGGGTAATGATCCAGTCGGCAAAGACCGCCGCGAAGACCCAGAACATCACCAGCGCGAAGCCGACCATCCCGACATTCGAATCGAACAGCTTGCCGTAAAGGCCGAGGCGGCGCTTGAAGGTGATCGATATGGCGAAGACTGCCACCAGCGCCACCCAGACCGGGAGAAGCTGCACGGCGATGCGGCCGAGGATGTCGAGCCAGCCCAAAGTGTCCATCACGCGCCCCCCTTCATGTCACGCGGATGCGCGGGTTGAGATAGACATAGCCGATGTCCGAGATCAGCTGCGTCAGCAGCACCACGATCACCGCCACCACCGAGGCCGCCAGCAGAAGCTCGATATCGTTGTTCACCGCGGCCTCGAACAGCGTCCAGCCGAAGCCCGGGTAGCTGAACAGCACCTCGACGATCACCACCCCGGTCAGGAGCCACGGGATCTGCAGCATGATCACCGTGAAGGGGGCAATCAGCGCGTTGCGGAGCGCGTGGCGCAGGACGATGTTGGCAAAGCTCACGCCCTTGAGCCGCGCGGTGCGGATGTATTGCTGGGTCATCACCTCGGTCATCGAGGCCCGGGTGATCCGGGCGATATAGCCCATCCCGTAAAGCGCGATGGTCAGCACCGGCAGGGTGAAGTTCCAGAAGGTGATCTTTTCCAGCGCCGAACGGGCGTTGCCCTGAAACAGCACCGGCCCGTCGATCCAGCCCCACTGCGCCAGCAGCGGCGACAGCCCGGCGGTGGAAGACGCCAGCAGCGCGATGAACACCACGCCCGAGACATACTCCGGCGTCGCGGTCGAGGCGATGGCGAAGGTCGACAGCGACCGGTCGGTGCGCGATCCCTCGCGCATCCCCGCCGCCACGCCGACCACCAGCGCCATGGGCACCATCACGATCAGCGCCCACATCATCAGCAGTCCCGTGGCCCCCAGTCGGGTTGGGATCACTTCGGCAACCGTCGCCCGGAACCGGGTCGACTCACCCCAATAGCCCTGGAAGAGCCCACAGCGCGTGGGCGCGCTGCCCGGTTCGCGCAGGTCATAGGCGCGATAGCAGCGCCCGTCCATGACCTCGTCCGACACCTCGCGCGTCCAGCCCGGCATCACGCCCAACCATTCCCCATAGCGCACCAGCATCGGCTGGCCGTAACCGTTGCGGTCCAGCCAGGTGACCACCTCGGCGTCCGAGATGCGGGTCCCGGCCTGGGTCTTGGCCAGTGTTTCCAGCTTGGCGGGCAGGTTGGTCAGATAGAAGACGACGAAGGTCAGGCAGAGCGCCGTGACGATCATGACGCCAGTGCGTCGAATGAGGAAAAGCAGCATGGCGGGCCCTGTCGGCTATGGCACGCGGCAGCACCGCGTGCCGTGGCTGTGGTCGGCGGCAGGGGCCGGACCCCTGCCGCCTGCTCCGTCAGGACATCCAGTAGTTCTGGAAATGGACCTCGAAAGTGGGGTGCATTTCGGCGTTGTGCACGTTCGGGCGCGCGTGGCGATAGAGCGAGCGCCAGTAGGGCAGGATCACCAACCCTTCCTCCTGCATGATCAGTTGCAGGCGCTCCATCACGACCCGGCGTTCATCGGCATCGGCGATGCCGTTGGCCTCGGCCAGCAGTTCGTCGAACTCGGCGTTCGAGAACGCCGATTCGTTCCACGCCTCGCCGCTGCGATAGGCGAGGTTGAGCACCTGTACGCCCAGCGGACGCATGGCCCAGCTTGTGGCCGAGAACGGATAGGTCAGCCAGTCGTTCCAGAAGGTCGCGCCCGGCAGGATGGTACGCCGGATGCTGATCCCCGCCGCGCGGATCTGTGCGGCGATATTGTCGCATGTGTCCGCGTGGAAGGTCTCGTCCGAGGATATCAGCTCGAACTCGGTGTCGCCGTGGCCTTCGGCCTCGAGCATCGCGACCGCAGCCTCGCGGTCCATCTCGATCGGTGGGAGTTCGGCGTATTCGGGATGGATCGGGCAGACATGGTGGTTTTCGCCCGCGATCCCGCGGTCGTTGTAGCCCAGTTCCAGCACCTCGGCGTTGTTTACCGCCATCTGCAGGGCGCGGCGGACGTTGCGGTTGTCATAGGGTTCGCTGTCCTGGTTGAACCGCACTGCCAGCGTGGCCGAGGTCACGGCTTCGGTCTCGACCATGCCGATGGCGGTGAAGATGTCGATGAAATCGCCCGTGGTCTCATAGAGCATGTCGATCTCGCCACCTTCGGCCGAGGCGACCCAGGCCGCCGGGTCGGTGCCAAGGTCGATGAACTCCACCCGGTCGATCCAGGCGCCGTTGCCCTCGTTCCACCAGGTGTGATCGGGGTTGCGCTCGACCACCGCGCGGATGCCGGTTTCGTAGCTGACCGGGCGATAGGGGCCGGTGCCGATGGGATCGCGAATCGGATCGCCGCTGAACTCCGGATGCACGACCGCCGCCGGATAGTCGGCCAGGTTGGCGATGATGGTGACATCCGGGCTGGACAGGTGCAGGCGCACGGTGTGGTCGTCGACCACCTCGACCGCGTCGTCGCGCAACTGCCCATCCTCCATCAGTGCGCCCAGGCGGCTGGCCATGGAGTTCCCTTCGACCGAGGCATCGCACCAGCGCTCGAAGTTGTGTCGGATGTGTTCGGCAGTCAGCGCATCGCCGTTGTTCCAGGTCACGCCCTGACGCACCATCAGCGTGTATTCGGTGGCGTCCTCGTTGGCTTCCCAGTCTTCCAGCAGCACGGGGGTGATGGTGCCGTCACGGTTGTACTGCACCAGGTATTCCAGCCAGCCGCGGCAGGCATTGGCCAGTTCCGACCAGTCCCAGGTGCGCGGGTCGCGCTGGGCGCGCACGTCCATCTGGATGCGCAGCGTGCCGCCCATCTGCGGCGTGTCGGCGCGGGCGGCGGGCGCGGTCAGCCCCAGCAACCCATAGGCGGCGGGGGCGGCGACGCCCAGCGCCGTCGCACGGGTCAGGAATTCGCGGCGGCTCAGCTTGCCTTCCTCGCATTCGCGGGCATACAGCCGGGCGGCGCTGTGCAGTTCGGTGGCCTTGCGCTTCTTGTCGCTCATTGGTGGGGTCTCCCTGATGTGCGCTGGCTCTCGGGGCCAGCCTTCGGTTCAATCTTTGGCGCATTCGCCACGGATCGTGGATCGGATGCGTCACTGCTTGCATCAAAAACGACATGCTGTCGTACTTGCAAGGTTTATCTCGGTCAATGCGGGGATCAGTCGCGTGGGGCGCCTCCTTCGAAACTGTTGCCATGGGTGTAGTCGCAGGGCGCTTCCTGCATTTCCAGATGCAGGGCGTTGCCCGCATACGGGTGCGCGCGCGCCAGCGTTTCATCGAAGTCAATGCCAAGCCCCGGCGCTTCGGGCGGGGTGACGAAGCCGTCCTCGACCCGCAGCGTGTGGCCGATCAGGGGCAGGTGGAAATCGCCCCCCGTGCCGATGCACTCGATCATCAGCAGGTTCGGGATACTGGCCGCCAGATGGATGTTCGCCGCCCATTCCACGGGCCCGGCGTAAAGGTGCGGCGCCAGTTGCGTGCCGAATATCTCGGCCATGGCGGCGATCTTCTTGACCTCCCAGATCCCGCCCGCGCGGCCCAGCGCCGGTTGCAGGATGGCGGCCGCGCCCGCGCGCAGGACAGCGCCGAACTCGGCCTTGGTGGTCAGCCGCTCGCCGGTGGCGACAGGGATGCGCACCGCACGCGCGACCTCGGCCATGGCGGCGATGTCATCGGGGGGCACGGGTTCCTCGAACCACAGCGGCTGGTGGCGTTCCATCGCCGCGCCCAGCCGGATCGCACCGGCGGGCGTGAACTGGCCATGCGTGCCCAGCAGGATATCGGCGCGATTGCCGATGGCCGCGCGCACCGCGGCCAGCATCCGGTCGGTCAGGTCGATATCGCGCATCCCCGGCTGGTGCCCGCCGCGCAGCGTGTAGGGGCCGGCGGGGTCCAGCTTGACCGCCGTGAAGCCCTGATCGACCGCCGCCAGCGCGCTTTCGGCGGCCATTTCCGGGCTGGTCCAGAAAGCGGCCTTGTCATGGTGCGCCAGCGGGTAGATGTAGGTATAGGCGCGGATGCGCGGGTTCATCATCCCGCCCAGAAGCGCCCAGACGGGCCGCTCGCGTGCCTTGCCCAGAATGTCCCAAGCTGCAATCTCCAGCCCCGAAAACGCGCCCATCACCGTGGGGTCGGGCCGCTGGGTGAAGCCCGCGGAATAGGCCCGGCGGAACATCAACTCCACATTCTCGGGGTTTTCGCCCTGCATGTGGCGATTGAAAACGTCGGTGATCACGGCGCGCATGGCTTCGGGGCCAACGGCGGCGGCATAGACCTCGCCATAGCCGGTCAACCCGCATTCGGTGGTCAGCCGCACGATGATCCAGTATTGCCCGCCCCATCCCGGGGGCGGGGTGCCAATGACGAATATCTCCAGCCCCTCAAGCTTCATGGCCCGGCCTCGAACGCATCGAACAGGATCACGTTGCGCCGCGTGCCGCCCTTCGCGGTGTCGGCGATGGCTGCGTTGATCCGCTCCAGCGGATAGCGGTTGGAGATCAGTTCGTCGAGCTTCAGCCGCCCCTGCTGGTAAAGCTCGATCAGCCGCGGAATATCGCGGCGCAGGACCGTGCCCCCCATCTTCGACCCGATCAGCCGCTGTTCCTGATAGGCGACCATCATCGGGTTCAGACGCATGAAATCCTCGCTGCCGGTCATGCCCGCCATGATGATGGCGCCGCCGGGTGCGGTCAGGGACATGGCCTGCTCATAGGCCATCACCGCCCCCACGGTGACAAAGACATAATCCGCTCCGCGCCCGCCGGTCAGTTTCTTCACCTGTTTGCGCGCGTCCGCGTCCGTGGCCAGCACCCCGTCGGTGGCGCCGAAGGCTTCCGCGGCCTCCAGCTTTTCCGGCGCCACGTCCATGGCGA
>SKMI01000320.1 GCA_007121115.1 Paracoccaceae bacterium
ACTGATCCAGAAAACTCCGCAGCTTGCGCGACCGGCTGGGATGCTTCAGCTTCCGCAGGGCCTTGGCTTCGATCTGGCGGATGCGTTCGCGGGTGACGCTGAATTGCTGGCCGACTTCTTCCAGCGTGTGGTCGGTGTTCATGCCGATGCCGAAGCGCATGCGCAGGACGCGTTCCTCGCGCGGGGTCAGGGACGACAGCACGCGGGTGGTCGTTTCGCGCAGGTTTTCCTGAATGGCCGAATCCAGCGGCAGGACGGCGTTCTTGTCCTCGATGAAATCGCCGAGCTGGCTGTCTTCCTCGTCGCCGATGGGGGTTTCGAGGCTGATCGGCTCCTTGGCGATCTTCATCACCTTGCGCACTTTATCCAGCGGCATCTGCAGCTTCTCGGCCAGTTCCTCGGGCGTGGGTTCGCGGCCGATCTCGTGCAGCATCTGGCGCCCGGTGCGGACCAGCTTGTTGATGGTCTCGATCATGTGCACCGGGATGCGGATGGTGCGGGCCTGATCGGCGATGGAGCGGGTGATCGCCTGCCGGATCCACCAGGTCGCGTAGGTCGAGAACTTGTAGCCGCGGCGGTATTCGAACTTGTCCACCGCCTTCATCAGCCCGATGTTGCCTTCCTGGATCAGGTCAAGGAACTGCAACCCGCGGTTGGTGTATTTCTTGGCGATCGAGATCACCAGCCGCAGGTTCGCCTCGACCATCTCCTTCTTGGCCTGGCGGGCTTCCTTCTCGCCCTTCTGGACCTGTCCGGTGATGCGGCGGAATTCGCCGATGTCCACGCCCACATACTGGCCGACCTGCGCCATGTCGGCGCGCAGGTCGTCGACCTTGTCGCGCGAGCGTTCCATCAGCGCCTGCCAGCCGCGCCCGGAATTGGCGGCCATGCGGTCGCACCAGGTCGGGTCCAGTTCGTCCCCGCGCCAGGCGTCGATGAACTCGCGCCGGTTGATGCGCGCCTGATCGGCCAGCTTCACCATGGCACTGTCGATGGACATGATGCGGCGGTTGATGCCGTAAAGCTGGTCGACCAGCGCCTCGATCCGGTTGTTGTGCAGGTGCAGCGAATTGACCAGTTCCACGATCTCGCTGCGCAGTTTCTGATAGGCGGCTTCCTCGCGGGCGCTGAAGCGGCCTTCTTCGTGCAGCGTGGCGTTCATGCGCAGCTTCTGCATCTCGGCGAGTTGTTCGTAATCCAGCGCGATCCGGTCGAGCGTTTCCAGCACCCGCGGTTTCAGCGCCGCTTCCATGGCGGCCAGCGACATGTTGGACTGATCGTCCTCGTCGTCCTCGTCGTCCGATTGCTGGATGGGGTTGCCGTCGGCGTCCAGTTCGGTCTGTTGTGCGGGGCGGGTCTTGGGCGCTTCCGGTGCAGCCGCAGGCGCTGTTTCGACCGGCAACTCCTCGTCGCTGTCCATGGCGGTGCCGAAGGTCGCGTCCAGGTCGATCACGTCGCGCAGAAGCACGTCTTCGTTCAGCAACTCGTCGCGCCAGATGGTGATGGCCTGGAACGTCAGCGGGCTTTCGCAAAGCCCGGCGATCATCGTGTTGCGCCCGGCCTCGATCCGCTTGGCGATGGCGATCTCGCCCTCGCGGGACAGTAGCTCGACCGAGCCCATCTCGCGCAGATACATGCGAACCGGGTCGTCGGTGCGGTCCAGCGTCTCGGACTGGGTGCTGGCGACCGTCACCTCGCGCGAGGTCGAGGTCGAAACCACCGCGGTCTCGCCCTCGGGCTCTTCGGCTTCCTCGTCCTCGATGACATTGATGCCCATTTCCGAGAGCATCGACATCACATCCTCGATCTGCTCCGACGATACCTGATCGGGCGGCATGACCTGGTTGAGCTGGTCGTAGGTGATGAAGCCGCGTTCCCTTGCCTGGGCGATCATCTTCTTGACCGAGGCCTGGCTCATGTCGATGGCGACATCCGCGTCCTGATCTTCGGTCTTGGTGTCGTCGGTATCCTTGGCGGCCATGGATGCTCCTGCGCGAACTGCGTTGCTCCGAGCGTCTGTAGCGAATCGCATGGGCGAATCACAGATGGCACTGCCCGGGTTGGCTTGATTTAGGAAGCCCTGTCGCGGTTTTCCAGAACCTTGGCGCGATTCGCAGGCGATTCCCGGGCGAGCGTCGCATGGTTGCCGCAGGCTTGGCGGCAGACTCAGCGGCGGCGCTTTTCCCAGATCTGCGAATCAATCAGATCCTGCAACTGGCGCGACAGGGCGGCGCGGTCCTCGCCCAGGTCGGTGGTGTCCTGCAGATGCGAGCGTTCCGAGCGGTGCCGCGCCTCCACCGCCTGCCCCAGGCGCCAGGTCACGCCCTCGTCGGCCAGATGCGCCATGTCCTCCATCGCCTCGCGGGTCTCGGCCTCGGCGGCGCGGCGGGCGAAGAGCTTGTCGAATTCGTCAGCCAGGCAGCGCTGCGCCATGTCGGTGTTGGCGCGGTTGCGCACCGGCGGGGCGATGCGCACATGCGGCTGGTTCATGAGCGCGTCCAGCGCATCGGGGGCGGTGGCGCGCAGATGCTCCTCCACCGCTTCGGCGCTCGCCCCCTCGGCCAGCGCGGTCAGCAGCGCGTGGCGCAGCCTCTCATGCCCCGGGTCGTGCATGGCGGCGCGGTCTAGCTCGGCCTCGAAGGTGGGCAGCAGGGTGGGGTGCGCGGCGAGCGTGGCGAGGATGATCGCCTCGCGCATGTGGTTGGCCACGTCCGTATCGGGGTTCGTATCGGGGGCGGCGGCCAGCAGTGTGCCGCGCGTGCTGGGCAGGGGCTGTGCGGGGGGCGCCCAGCGCCCGCCGCTGTGCCGTGCGCCAGGGCCTTTCCCGCCCCGGTCGCGCCGCCCGGGGGGCGGGGCAAAGGCTTCGCGCTGGAGGCGGCGCAATTCCTCGGCGTAATGGCCGCGCAGGCCGGGGTCATTGATGCGCCCCAGCGCCGCGCGCAACCGCGCGTCCAGCGCCGCGCGCCGTTCGGGGCTGTCGAAGCTCTGGGCCTCGGTCTCGCGCTGCCACAACAGCCGCACCAGCGGCTGCGCCCCGTCCAGCAGCCCGCGCATGGCGCCGGGGCCGCCCGCGCGCAGCAGGTCATCGGGGTCCTGCCCGGCGGGCATGAGTGCAAAGCGCAGCGCACGGTCGGGGGCCAGCAGTGGCAGCGCCACATCGATCAGCCGCATGGCCGCGCGCAGCCCCGCCGTGTCGCCGTCCAGCGCGACCACCGGTTCGGGCGAGAGCCGCCACAGAAGCTGCAGCTGGTCTTCGGTGATCGCGGTGCCCAGGGGCGCGACAGCCGCGTCGAAGCCTGCAGCCGAAAGCGCGATCACATCCATGTAGCCTTCGGCCACCACCAGCGGCGTCTGCCCAGCCCCCAGCGCCTTGCGCGCGGCTTCCGCGTTGTAGAGCGTGCGCCCCTTGTCGAAGAGGTCGGTTTCCGGCGAGTTGAGGTATTTTGCCCGCGCGTTCGCGCTGAGCGCCCGCCCGCCGAAGGCGATGGCGCGCCCGCGCAGATCGCGGATCGGAAAGATGATGCGCCCCCGGAACCGGTCGTAGGGCGCGCCGCCGTCATCCGGGCGCGCCGCCAGCCCTGCGTCGATGATCAGGTCCGGGGCCACCCCCGCGCCGGTCAGATGCGCCCAGAGCGCCTGCCGCGAATCAGGGGCGAAGCCCAGGCCGAAACGCTCCACCGTCGCGGCGCTCAGCCCGCGGCGGTCCAGATAGGCGCGCGCCTCGGTGGCAGCGGCGGTGGAAAGCTGCATCCGGAAGAATCGCGCTGCGGCCTCGCAGACCTCGATCAACTGGCTGTGGCGGTCGGCGCGCTCGCTCGCCTGCGGGTCACGGGCGGGCATGGTCATTCCGGCTTCGCGCGCCAGCGTCTCCACCGCTTCCATGAAGCCCATGTTCTGCGATTCGCGCAGGAAGGTCAGCGCGTCTCCCTTGGCATGGCAGCCGAAGCAGTAGTAAAAGCCCTTCTTGTCATCCACATGGAATGACGCGGTTTTTTCCTGATGGAAGGGGCAGGGCGCCCACATGTCGCCCTTGCCGGGCTTCGACTTGCGCATGTCCCATGTGACCGTGCGCCCGATCACCGAAGCGATCGAGGTGCGGTTGCGCAATTCTTCCAGAAATCCCGGGGGCAGACTCATGGCTGTCAGTATGGCCCAGACGGGGTGCGAGTCCACCGCGAAGAAAACCGCGCCGCACGAAAGCGTGAGGCATTCGTGCGCCAGCGGCGTGCAACTTGCGCTAGATTGAACCCGTATAAGCGAACATCAGCACCCGGAAGGGTGCGCCGAGCGGTCCGGGAATGGGCTGGTCGGACAGATCGAAGAGACACGGATCGAGAGAAGCACGGAGGTCAAACCGATGTTCACACGCCGCAGACTGCTGATCGCCGGGGGCGCGCTGATGCTGCCGGGCGCCGCATGGCTTGGGGGCAGGGGGCTTGGGGGCGGCGCGCTTGTTCCGCCCGCGCAGGCCGCCGAGGGCAACTTTCCCTACTCCCTGAGCGATGACGAATGGCGCGAACGGCTGACGCCTGCCCAATACGCCGTGCTGCGTGACCACGCGACCGAGCGGGCCTTCACCAACACGCTGATGGGCGAGCGCTCGCCGCTGCTGGACGAGGACCGGCCCGGCACCTACAACTGCGCGGGCTGCGGCCATGCGCTCTATCGGTCGGAGACCAAGTATGACAGCCGCACCGGCTGGCCCAGCTTCTGGGAAGAGATCGAGGACGCGGTCGGATACATGGAGGATCGCAGCTTCTTCATGGTCCGGACCGAGGTGCATTGCGCCAATTGCGGCGGGCATCAGGGCCATGTGTTCGAAGACGGCCCCGAACCCACCGGCCTGCGCCACTGCATCAACGGACTGGCCATGACCTTCACCCCGGACGAGACCGGCGAGGTCGAGGGCTTCCCCATCCCGGCCTGAGCGCGCTTCGCGCCCGCGCAGGATGCGGGTGGTGCGTTTTGCCGCGTATTTGCACCTGCAGCATTGCAGGGGTAAGTTACCGATAAGTTACCGATAAGTTACCGACGGGGCGGCAAAACGCGGGCGGGGCATGGAGCCACAACTGATCATGGTGCTGGCGCTTCTGGCGCTGGCGATCGTGCTGTTCGTGCGCGGGCGCCCGCGCATGGATGTGGTGGCGCTCATGATGGTGGTGGCGCTGCCCTTTACCGGCGTCATCACCATGCCCGAGGCGCTGGCGGGGTTTGCCGATCCGAACGTGATCCTGATCGCCGCGCTTTTCGTGCTGGGCGAGGCGCTGGTGCGCACCGGGATCACCGCGCGCATGGGCGACTGGATGACGCGCCGGGCAGGCGCATCCGAGGCGCGACTGATCTTCTTCCTCATGGTGTCGGCGGCGGCGCTCAGTTCGATCATGTCCTCGACCGGGGTGGTGGCGATCTTCATTCCCATCGTGCTGCGCATGGCCCGGCGGATGGGGCTTCCGGCGGGGCGGCTGATGATGCCGCTGGCCATGGCGGCGATGATCGCGGGCATGACCACGCTGGTGGCCACGGCGCCGAACCTGGTGGTGCATGGGGAACTGGTCCGGCGGGGCTTCGATGGGTTCGGCTTCTTCGCTTTCGCGCCCTTCGGCGTGCCGATCCTGGCGCTTGCGATCCTGTACATGTTCGTGGCGCGGCGCTTTCTGGGCGCGGCGGCAGAGGACGCGCCGCCGCCGCGCAGTTCCATGCGCGAATGGGTCGCGGACTACGCGCTCGAGGACCGCGAGATGCGGCTGATGCTTGCGCCGGGCTCGCCGCTGGTTGGCAAGCGGCTGGACCAGTTGGACCTGCGCGGCTCGCAGGGCGTGAATATCGTGGCGATCGAGCGGCAGGGCGCACGGCGGCGCGAGCTGCGGCTGCCGCGGGCGGGCACGGAACTGGCGCAGGGCGATGTGCTGCTGCTCGACGTGCTGGGCGATCACGCCGATATCGAGCGTTTCGCCGCCGACCATCGGCTGGCCGAACTGCCGCTGGAGCACGGCTATTTCACCGATCAGCGGCAGGATATCGGCATGGCGCAGGTGATGGTGCCGCCGACCTCGATGCTGGTGGGCCGCACGCTGGTGCAGACCACGTTCCGCACCAAGCACGATCTGGCGGTGGTCGGTATGCGCCACGGCACGAAGCCCGTGTCCGGCGCCATCGCCCGCGAGCCGCTGCGGTCGGGGGACACGCTGCTGGTGCTGGGCACCTGGAAGGCGATCCGGCGGCTGGGCACGGAGCGGCGTGACCTGATCCTGCTGGACCTGCCCGAAGAGGCCGACGAAATCGCCCCCGAGGCCGAACGCGCCCCCGCCGCGCTGGCGGTGCTGGCGCTGGTGGTGGTGCTGATGGTCACGGGATGGGTGCCGAACGTGCAGGCGGCGCTGCTGGGCTGTCTGCTCATGGGGCTGTTTCGCTGCATCGACATCGCGGGCGCCTATCGCGCGATCAACTGGCAGACGCTGGTGCTGATCGTCGGCATGCTGCCGTTTTCGCTGGCGCTGACGCGCACCGGGGGCGTGGACATGGCAGCGGCGGCGCTGACCGATGCCTTCGGCGCGGGCAACCCGCGGCTGGTGCTGGCGGCGGTCTTTGTGGTGACCACGCTTCTGAGCCTCTTCATCTCGAACACCGCGACGGCGGTGCTGATGGCGCCGGTGGCGCTGGCGATTGCCGACAGTCTGGGCGCCTCGCCCTATCCCTTTGCCATGACGGTCGCGCTGGCGGCCTCGGCGGCCTACATGACGCCGGTGTCCTCGCCCATCAACACGCTGGTGGTGGGGCCGGGGAATTACCGCTTCATGGATTTCGTCCGCATCGGCACGCCGTTCTGGCTGATCACGCTGGCGGTGGTGGTGGCGATGGTGCCGGTGCTGCTGCCGTTCTGAGCGGAGCGCTTGCGCGATTCGGACGCGGGCCGGTTGACAGTGAAGGGCAAATGGCGATGTTAGCGATAACTGGCGCGCGGGGATCGCTGCGGGGCGTTATGCTGGCCCGTAACGCGTGATCGCACGCGCGTTGAAGTCAATCGCGCCGACGGGCGCTGGACGGAGGATTTTTCATGACCACACGAGTTGCCATCAACGGATTCGGGCGCATCGGGCGGCTGGTATTGCGCGCGCTGATCGAGACCGGGCGCGACGATATCGAGGTCGTCGCCATCAACGACCTGGGCCCGGTGGAAAGCAACGCACATCTCCTGCGCTTCGATTCGGTTCACGGGCGTTTCCCGGCCGAGGTGACGGTTTCGGGCAACAGCATCGACGTGGGGCGCGGGCCGATCAAGGTCAGCGCCGAGCGTGACCCGGCGAACCTGCCGTGGGAGGACGTGGATATCGTTCTGGAATGCACCGGCATCTTCAAGGACGACAAGGCGCTGGTGCATCTGGAAAGGGCGAAGAAGGTGCTGGTTTCGGCCCCGTCCAAGGGTGCGGACAAGACCATCGTCTATGGTGTGAACCACGCCACCCTGACCGACGCCGACCGGCATGTGTCGAACGCGTCCTGCACCACCAACTGCCTGTCCCCGGTGGCCAAGGCGCTGAACGATGCGGTGGGGATCACCCGCGGCTTCATGACCACGATCCACGCCTATACCGGCGATCAGCCGACGCTGGATACAATGCATTCGGACATGTACCGCGCCCGGGCGGCGGCGATGAGCATGATCCCCACCTCGACCGGGGCGGCGCGGGCCGTGGGGCTGGTGCTGCCGGAACTGGCGGGCAAGCTGGACGGAGTGGCCATCCGGGTGCCGACCCCGAATGTCAGCGCGGTGGATTTCACCTTCGAAGCGGCGCGGGACACGAGCGTCGACGAGATCAACGCCGCCGTGAAGGCGGCTGCCAAGGGGCCAATGAAAGGCATCCTGGGTGTGACCGAGCATCCCAACGTCAGCATGGATTTCAACCACGACCCGCATTCGAGCGTGTTCCATCCCTCCGAGACCAAGGTGCTGGAAAAGCGCATGGTCCGGGTGCTGAGCTGGTATGACAACGAATGGGGCTTTTCCTGCCGGATGCTGGACACGGCGGCGCTGATGGGGCGTCTGGGCTGAACCCGGCGGGAGCCCCGGCGCGCGCCCG
>SKMI01000025.1 GCA_007121115.1 Paracoccaceae bacterium
CCCGCATAGCTGACCCTCGCCACTCTCGACCGGCCTGCCTGCCGCCATCACCCCCCACCCGCGGAACCCCGCCGCCCATCCCTTTCCGCCCCTTGTCCCCGCCGCCCCCCCGCGCCTATAAGGGCGTTCTGATCGTCCGGGCCCGGCCCGGGCGGTCCCCATGACGCTGATCGCAGGAACCCCGGGATGTTTTCTCTGTCTGGCCTGTTCACCTCGGACATGGCAATCGACCTCGGCACCGCCAACACGCTGGTCTATGTCAAGGGCCGGGGGATCATCCTGAACGAGCCCTCGGTGGTGGCCTATCACATCAAGGACGGCGGCAAGCAGGTGCTGGCCGTGGGCGAGGATGCCAAGCTGATGCTGGGCCGCACGCCCGGCAGCATCGAGGCCATCCGCCCCATGCGCGACGGGGTGATTGCGGACTTCGACGTGGCCGAGGAGATGATCAAGCATTTCATCCGCAAGGTCCACCGCAACACCATGTTCTCGAAGCCCAAGGTGATCGTCTGCGTCCCCTACGGCGCCACGCCCGTGGAAAAGCGCGCGATCCGGCAGTCGGTGCTTTCGGCGGGCGCGCGCCGGGCGGGGCTGATCTCGGAGCCCATTGCGGCGGCCATCGGCGCGGGCATGCCGATCACCGACCCCACGGGGTCGATGGTGGTGGACATCGGCGGCGGGACGACCGAGGTGGCGGTGCTGTCCCTCGGCGATATCGTCTATGCGCGCTCGGTCCGCGTCGGCGGCGACCGGATGGACGAGGCGATCATCTCCTACCTGCGCCGCCAGCAGAACCTGCTGATCGGCGAGGCGACGGCGGAAAAGATCAAGTGCACCATCGGCACCGCGCGGATGCCCGACGACGGGCGCGGCGCGGCCATGCATATCCGGGGCCGCGACCTCCTGAACGGTGTGCCCAAGGAGACCGAGATCACCCAGGCCCAGGTCGCCGAGGCGCTGGCCGAGACGGTGACGACCATGGTCGAATCGGTCATGATGGCGCTGGAGACCACGCCCCCGGACCTGGCCGCCGATATCGTCGACCGGGGCGTGATGCTGACCGGGGGCGGCGCGCTTCTGGGCGAGCTGGACCTGGCGTTGCGCGAACAGACGGGGCTGTCGATCTCGGTCGCTGACGAAGCGTTGAACTGCGTTGCCATGGGCACCGGCAAGGCGCTGGAGTACGAAAAGCAACTGCGTCACGCGATCGACTACGAAAGCTGACGCCCCTGCCCGCATGAGGGCTGCACGAGGCTGCATTGGCTCAGGATCGTTCGTCGGATCAGGATTTCATTCGCCCGGTGCGCCGCATCGTGGTGGGGCTGATGGTGTTCGTGTTCCTGGCCGCCTTCGTGCTGTGGCGCGTGGACAGCCCGCGGATGGAACAGTTCCGCGCAGCGCTCGTGGACGCGGTGGTGCCCAGCTTCGACTGGGCGCTGCTGCCGGTGGCCAAGGCCGTGAACATGGCCGAAAATTTCCGCTCCTACGCGCGCATCTACGAACAGAACCAGGAATTGCGCCGCGAATTGCAGCAGATGCGGGCGTGGCGCGAGGCCGCGCTGCAACTGGAACAGCGCAACGCTCAGCTTCTGGACCTCAACCAGGTGCGGCTGGACCCGCAACTGACCCATGTCACCGGCGTGGTGCTGGCCGATTCGGGTTCGCCCTTCCGCAAGTCGGTGCTGCTGAACGTGGGCGCGCGCGACGGGGTGCAGGACGGCTGGGCGGTGATGGACGGGCTGGGGCTGGCGGGGCGGATTTCGGGCGTGGGGCAGCGGTCGTCGCGGGTGGTGCTGCTGACCGACACCAACAGCCGCGTGCCGGTGGTGATCCAGCCCTCGGGGCAACGCGCGCTGCTAGCGGGCGACAATTCGTCCCTGCCGATCCTCGATTTCATCGAAACCCCCGAAGAGGTGCGTCCGGGCGACCGCGTGGTGTCATCGGACGATGGGGGTGTCTTCCCCTCGGGGCTCCTGGTGGGCGAGGTGGTGCTGGGCGCCGACCGGCGGCTGCGGCTGCGGCTGGCCGCCGACTACGGGCGGCTGGATTTCCTGCGCGTGCTGCGCTCGCGCCCGATGGAGCGGATCACCGACCCCGGCACACTGGTGGTGCCGTGGACGCCGGACATGCCCGCCGCCGAAGCGACCGAGGACGACGACACGGCGGACACACTCGCGCAGGATGGCGATGGCTGAGCAGCGCCCGGTCCACCCGCTGTGGTTCGCGGCCCTGTTCCTGGCACTTGCGGGGCTGTCGCTGTTCATCCGCATGCTCCCGCTGGGCGCGCGCGGCTGGACCTTTCCGGGGCCGGACCTGCTCTTGTGCCTGACGCTGGCCTGGGTGGTGCGGCGTCCGGATTACCTGCCCGCGCCGGTGATCGGCGCGGTGTTCTTCCTCGAGGACTTGCTGCTCATGCGCCCACCGGGGCTGTGGGCGCTCATGGTGCTGCTGGGCACCGAATTCCTGCGCCGCCGCACCGGCACCCTGCGCGGGCTGAATTTCTGGTTCGAGTATGCCACTGTCGGCGGCACCCTGCTGGCGATGCTGCTTCTGAACCGGCTGATCCTCGCAATCGTGATGGTGCCGCAACCGCCCTTCAGCTTGAGTTTCGGGCAGTTTCTGGGCACGGTTCTGGCCTATCCTGCGGTGGTGGCGGTGTCGCATTTCGTGCTGCGCGTGCGCAAGCCGTCCACGGGCGAGGTCGATGCATTGGGACAGAAGCTATGAAACGCTCGCCGAAGGAAGAGGCCGACAGCGCCCGCCTGATCACTCGGCGGATGCTGGTGCTGGGCGGGCTGAAGCTGGGGGTCGCTGGCGCGCTGATCTGGCGGATGCGCGACATGCAGCTCAACCAGTCCGACCAGTTCCGCCTGCTGGCCGAGGAAAACCGCATCAACATGCGTCTGATCCCGCCCACGCGCGGGCTGATCCATGACCGCAACGGCGTGCTGATCGCCGGCAATGAGCAGAATTACCGCATCGTCATCGTGCGCGAGGATGCGGGCGACGTGGACATGGTGTTCGACCGGCTGCGCAAGCTGGTGGACCTGAGCGACGAGGATATCGCCCGCGCCCACCGCGACGTGATGCGCAACCGCCCCTTCGTGCCCGTCACCGTGGCCGAGCGACTGACCTGGGAAGAGGTGGCGCGGGTGGCCGCCAACGCCCCCGCCCTGCCCGGCATCACCCCCGAGGTCGGGCTGTCGCGCCACTACCCGCTTTACGAGGACATGTCGCATGTGGTCGGCTACGTCGGCCCGGTGTCCGAACGCGATCTGGAGGCGCTGGAGGCGCCCGACCCGGTGCTGCAGATCCCGCGCTTCCAGATCGGCAAGATCGGGGTGGAACGCGCGCACGAGGACAGCCTGCGCGGCACCGCCGGGTCGCGCCGGATCGAGGTGAACGCCGTGGGCCGCGTCATGCGCGAACTGGACCGGGTGGAGGGCACGCCGGGCCAGAACGTGCAACTGACGCTGGACGCACGACTGCAGAACTTCGTTCAGGCGCGCCTGAACGGCGAAAGCGCCGCGGTGGTGGTGATGGATGCGTCCAGCGGCGACCTGCTGGCGATCTCGTCCTCGCCGGGGTTCGATCCCAACCTCTTCGTGCGCGGCATCTCGGTGCCCGATTACCGCGAGTTGCTGGACGACCCCTATCGCCCGCTGGCCGACAAGACCGTGCAGGGCATGTATCCGCCCGGGTCGACCTTCAAGATGGTGACGGCGCTGGCCGCGCTGGACGCGGGCGAGACCAACGCCAACGAACGCGTCTTCTGCCCCGGACACATGGATATCTCGGGGCACCGGTTCCATTGCTGGCGGCGCGGCGGGCACGGGCGGATGAACATGGTCTCGGCGCTGTCCGAATCCTGCGATGTGTATTTCTATGAGATGGCGATGCGGGTCGGGATCGACCGGATCAACGAAATGTCCGAGCGGCTGGGCCTGGGCATCCGCTATGATCTGCCGATGTCGGCGGTGGCCTCGGGGCTGAACCCAACGCGCGACTGGAAACAGGCCCGGCGCGGCGAGGCATGGCGCGTGGGCGATACGGTCAACGCCTCCATCGGGCAGGGGTTCGTGCTGACGACGCCGCTGCAACTGGCGGTGATGACGGCGCGGCTGACCACCAACCGCGCGATCCTGCCGCGACTGGTCCGCGCAGTGGGCGGCGAGGAAGTGGCCAACGCCAACGCCGAGGCGAAGTCGCTGGACCTGCGCCCCGAGTGGCTGGACCTGATCCGGCGCGGCATGTCCGAATGCACCAACCATGCGCGCGGCACCGCCTATTCCTCGCGCATCGTCGAGGCCGCGCAGCGCCACGCGGGCAAGACCGGCACCAGCCAGGTGTTTTCCATCACCCGCGCCCAGCGCGAGGCCGGGATCCGGCGGCAGGAGGACCTGCCCTGGAACCGGCGCAATCACGCGCTTTTCGTCGCCTACGCCCCCGAGGACGCGCCCCGCATCGCCGTGTCGGTGGTGGTGGAACATGGCGGCGGCGGCTCCAGCGCGGCGGCGCCGATCGGGCGCGACGTGGTGCTGGCGGCGCTCAATGACGGGATGCCGCCGCTCTCGGCCTATCCGGCGCCGCAGCGCAACCGGATCGAAACCCAGATGCGCGAGTTGAGCGCGCGGCTGCGCCCACTGGACCGGGACGGCGTGGATCAGGCATGACGTATCTTGAATACAACGTCAAACGGATGCCCACCGGGCTGTCCAAGGTGCTGTATCTGAACTGGCCGCTGGTGCTGCTGCTTATGGCGGTTGCGGGCATGGGGTTCCTGATGCTCTATTCGGTTGCGGGCGGCTCCATGCTGCCCTGGGCCGACCCGCAGATGAAGCGCTTCGGCGCGGGGCTTGCGCTGATGTTCGCCATCGCCTTCACGCCGCTATGGTTCTGGCGCTCCATCGCCGGGCTGGCCTATGCGCTGTCGGTGCTGCTGCTGCTGGGGGTGGAATTCTTCGGCACCGTGGGCATGGGCGCCAAGCGCTGGCTGGAACTGGGCCCGATCCGGCTGCAACCGTCGGAACTGGCCAAGATCACGCTTCTGATGGCGCTGGCGGCCTATTACGACTGGCTGGACCTGAAGCGGACCTCGCACCCGCTGTGGGTGTTTCTGGCGCTGCTGATCATCGTGATCCCCACGCTGCTGGTGCTGCGCCAGCCGGACCTTGGCACGGCGCTCCTGCTCGGTGGCGGCGGCGTGATCCTGATGTTCATCGCGGGCGTCTCGTGGCTCTATTTCGCGGTGGCCATCGGCGCGGGGGTGGGTGGCATTTCGCTGGTGCTGGCCTCGCGCGGGACCGAATGGCAGATCCTGCGCGACTACCAGTATCGCCGCATCGACGCCTTTCTGGACCCCAGCATCGACCCGCTGGGCGCGGGCTATCACATCACCCAGGCCAAGATCGCCATGGGATCGGGCGGCTGGTCCGGGCGCGGGTTCATGGAAGGCACGCAATCGCGGCTGAACTTCCTGCCCGAGAAACACACCGATTTCATCTTCACCACACTGGCCGAGGAACTGGGCTTTGTCGGCGCGGCAACGCTGCTGGTGCTTTACCTCTTGATCCTGGTCTTTGCGGGCTACACGGTGCTGCGGGCGGCCACACGGTTCGGATCTTTGCTGGCGGCGGGGGTTATCGTGACGTTTTTCCTCTATTTCGCGGTCAATATGGCGATGGTGATGGGGCTCTTGCCGGTGGTGGGGGTGCCCTTGCCGCTGGTCTCGTACGGCGGCTCGGCGATGCTGGTGCTGCTGATCGGCTTCGGGCTGCTGCAAAGCGCCCATGTGCATTGCCCGCGGACCCGGTCATGAGCCCCGTGATCCTGTTTTCCGCCGGGGCCGAACGGTTCGAGGTCTATGCCGAACCGCTGCGCGACGCGCTTCGGGCCGCGGGTGTGAGCCCGCGCGTGGTCACCGAGGCCGCGCCGGAAGAGGTCGATTACATCGTCGTCGCCCCCGGCAGCGGGATCACCGATTTCGGCCCCTACACGCGGTGCAAGGCGGTGCTCAGCCTCTGGGCCGGGGTGGAGCGGATGGTGGGCAATCCAACGCTCACGCAGCCCCTGTGCCGGATGGTGGACACCGCGCTTGAAGCCGGGATGGTCGAATACGTCACCGGCCATGTGCTGCGCCATCATCTGGGCATGGACCGCTTCATCAACCGCCCGCTCACAGGCTGGGAGGCGGGTGTGCCGCCGCTGGCCAGCGAAAGGCCGGTGGCGATGCTGGGGCTCGGCGCGCTGGGGCGGGCCTGTGCGCGAGCGCTCACGGAGTTGGGCTTTCCGGTCCTGGGCTGGAGCCGCAGCCCGCGCGACGTGGCGGGCATCGCCTGCCACCACGGGGCCGAGGGGCTGGCCGAGGTGCTGGGCCGCGCGCAGATCGTGGTGACGCTGCTGCCGCTGACGCCCCAGACCGAAAACCTGATCGACGCGGCTGCGCTGGCGCGGGTGCCGCAGGGCGCGGTGCTGATCAATCCCGGGCGCGGCGCGCTGATCGACGATGACGCGCTGCTGGCGGCGCTGGAGCGGGGGCACATCGGCCACGCCACGCTGGACGTGTTCCGCACCGAACCACTGCCCGAGGATCACCCCTATCGCACCCACCCGCACGTGACCGTGACCCCCCACATCGCCGCCGCCACCCGCCCCGAAACGGCATCCCGCGTGATCGCCGAGAACGTGCGCCGGGGCGAGGCTGGCGAGCCCTTCCTGCACCTGGTGGACCGCGACCGCGGGTATTGAAGGCGGGTGCGTGCGGATGGTCGCGGGACGGAGCGCGGGCGTCGCCCGCGCAAGCGCCCTCGGGGCGTGCCCACCCCTCCCGCCCCTGCACGCCCCGAGGGCGCTTGGGCTCACATTGGCGGCGAAGGGTTCATCAATGGCCCCGGCGCGCTATATCCGAGTCCATGACACAGCAAGACATATCCCCCGCCACGCAAAGCCCCTGGCCCACCGCCCGCGCCGCGCTGCTGCTGCTGGCCACGCTGGCTTTCGTGGTCTCGCCCTATTTCACGGACGGGTTCAGCGGCTTCGACCCGGAGCTGTTCCCCGAACCGCAACGCAACCCGCCGGTGCAGCCCGCGGGCTATGCCTTTGGCATCTGGGGGCTGATCTATCTCTGGCTGATCGGGCTGGCGGGATTCGGGCTGATCCGGCGCCGCAATGACCCCGCCTGGGACGCGCCACGTCTGCCGCTGATCGTCAGCCTGGGCGTGGGCAGCGCCTGGATCGCGGTGGCGAACACCAGCGCGGTCTGGGCCACGGTGCTGATCTGGGTGATGCTGGCGGGCGCTCTGGCGGCGCTCTGGCGGGTGCCGCAGGGCGATGGTCCGGCGCGCTGGCTGGGGGCGGCGCCGGTGGCGGTCTATGCGGGCTGGCTGACGGCGGCGAGTTGCGTGTCCGTGGGGTTGATGCTGGCGGGCTATGGCGTGACCGGACCGGTGGTGGCGGCGCTGCTGGCGCTTGCGCTCGCGGTGGTGATTGCGCTGAGCGTGCAGGTCCGGCTGGGCCGGTCGGCGCTTTACGGCGTCACGGTGATCTGGGCGCTGGTCGGCGTGGTGGTGGCCAACCTCGGCGGCCCGCTGGTGGTAGCGCCGACCGCCGGGGCCGGGATCGTCGCCGTGCTGGCCGCGATCGGGTGGTCGACCCGCACGCCCGGGGCTTCCCTTGCCGGGGTGCGGTGGTAGAAGGGGCCAACCGCACTACGGAGCCGACCCCATGCCCACCGATTTCGACGCCACCCGCGCGCTCTTCGACCTGCCCGAAGGCGTGATTTACCTTGACGGCAACTCGCTCGGCCCCCTGCCCCGCGCCGCCGCCGCGCGCGTGGGTCATGCCATGACCGAGGAATGGGGCAAGATGGTCATCACCGGCTGGAACCGCGCCGGGTGGATGGAGATGCCCAGCCGCATCGGCGACCGGATCGGGCGGCTGATCGGGGCCGAGCCGGGGCATGTGGTGCTGGGCGACACGCTGTCGATCAAGGTCTACCAGGCGCTGGCCTCGGCGCTGGAGATGGTGCCGGAGCGCCGCGTGATCCTGTCGGACAC
>SKMI01000126.1 GCA_007121115.1 Paracoccaceae bacterium
CACCCCGATCCCGTGGCTGCCCATGTGCACCGGCACCCGCGCGCCCTGGTCGTTGACCACCACGGCGCCCATCGGTTCGGAATACTTGGTGCCGAAATAGAAGATCTGCCCGACCTCGATCCCGCGCGCGCGGCGGCGTCGGTCTTCGGGGACCTGGGCGTGGAATGCAGCCTCGTCATGGGTTTCATCGGTGCGCGCATAACGGCTGGTGAATTCCTCCAGCACCGCCCGGCACTGCGCGACCGAGTCGTAATCCACCTCGCGGTCGCCGAAGCGAAGGTCGGTGATGGCGCTGTCATAGAACACCTCGGATTCGCCGGTTTCGGCCAGCACCAGGAATTCATGCGTGTCATCGCCGCCGATGGGGCCGCTGTCGGCGCGCATGGGGATCGCCTGCAGGCCCATGCGCTCATAGGTGCGCAGGTAGCTGACCAGGTGGCGATTGTAGGCGTGCAGCGCCGCGTCCTTGTCGATGTCGAAGTTGTAGCCGTCCTTCATCAGGAACTCGCGCCCGCGCATGACACCGAAGCGGGGGCGGATCTCGTCGCGGAACTTCCACTGGATGTGATAGAGCGTCAGCGGCAGGTCCCGGTAGCTGCCGACATGGGCGCGGAAGATGTCGGTGATCAGCTCCTCGTTGGTGGGGCCGTAGAGGATATCGCGCCCGTGGCGGTCCTTGATGCGCAGCATCTCCTCGCCGTAATCCTCATACCGCCCGCTCTCGCGCCACAGGTCAGCCGATTGCAGCGTCGGCATCAGCATGGGGATATGGCCCGCGCGCACCTGCTCCTGATGCACGATCTCCTCGATCCGCCGCAGCACGCGGTAGCCCAGCGGGAGCCACGAATAGATGCCCGCGCTGGCCTGCTTGATCATGCCCGCGCGCAGCATCAGCCGGTGGCTGACGATCTGCGCCTCGGACGGCGTTTCCTTGAGCACGGGCAGGAAGTATCGGGTCAGGCGCATCTTTTACCCCCGTTGCGGCACTGCGCCCGGGTTTAGGCGAGTGTGCGGGCGGGGGCAAGGTAGCTCTGGGATCAGCCCGCCCGCACCAGTTCGAACCGGACGGTGCCCACGGGGATGCCCCAGCGGGTGACGATGGCGTCGTTGATCACGCGGCCATCCTTGCCGAAATAGATCAAATCCTCGAACCCCAGCCGGGTCACCTCGCCTTCGGATTCGAAATCGGCCACGTAGGACAGGCGGATCTCGGTACCCAGTTCGCGCACCTGGGCCACACCCACGGTATCATCACGCACACCCGTCCAGCGGCGTTCGCCGTCCACGTCGGGGGAGCGGTCGAAGACCCAGGTGAGGGTGTTTTCCTCGCCGTCGTCGTAGAAGAAATCCTCGACCACGGTCAGCCGGTCGCCCTCCAGTCGCCCGTCCAGATCGGCGCGGAAGCGGCGTTCGGACCCGGTCAGGGTGACGCGGAACACTCCGGCGCCGCGCGACCGGCCGACAAAGGCGTCTTCCAGCGTGATCGGCGCGCGGGGGGCTTCGGGCGAGGCGGGGACGCGTGCGCAGCCGGCGAGCGCCAGCGATCCGAAAACGAAACTGCGGCGGGGCAGGAGCATGGCGGGACCCTCGTGACAACTTCCGCATGACATAGCCTCCGGCGGCCGGGTGGCGAGAGGGGCGCGCGCCGCGCCTGACGAATTGCCCCGTCCCGTACAATGGTCCATTGTGAAGCGCCCGCGCAGGCGGCGCGGAAATGAAAGGTCGCCCATGCACCCCTTGCTTGTGCTTCTCAACCTGGCCGCGGCGGTGATGCTGCTGCTCTGGGCCGTGCGCATGGTGCGCACGGGGATGGAGCGTGCCTTTGGCGCCGCATTGCGCGACAGCCTGCGGCGGGCGGGCGGCGGGCTGGCGGGGATGTCGGCGGTGGGCGCGGCCCTTGGGGTGCTGCTGCAGAGCGCCACGGCCGTGGGCGTTCTGGCGGCGGGGTTTGTCGCGGGCGGAATGCTGCCGGTGGCGGCGGGGCTGGCGGCGCTGCTGGGCGCGGACCTGGGCTCGGCGCTGGTGGTACGGGTGCTGGCGCTGGACCTGTCGGCGCTGATCCCGGGGTTGCTGCTGGTCGGCGCGCTGCTGTTCCTGAAGTCCGAGCGTCGGAGAATCCGGCAGTATGGTCGCATCGTCATGGGCATCGGCTTCATCCTGCTGTCGCTGTCGATGATCGGGCAGGCGACAGAACCTCTGCGCGCGGGCGAGACCCTTCCGGCGGTGATCCGCTACCTGCAGGGCGACCCGATCACGGCCTTCGTGGCGGTGGCGGCGCTGACCTGGGCGATGCATTCCTCGGTGGCGATGGTGCTGTTGCTGGCGATGCTGGCGCAGGGCGGGGTGCTGCCCATGGCGGCTGCGGTGCCGATGCTGCTGGGCGCCAATTTCGGGGCCGGGCTGATCGCGGTCTGGCTGACGCGGGGCATGGCCGCCCCGGCGCGGCGGGTGCCGCTGGGCAACCTGATCCTGCGCGGGGCGCTGGCGGTGCTGGTACTGGTGGCGTGGTGGGCGCTGCGCCCGGACCTGGGCTGGCTGGGCGCCCGTCCGGACGTGCAGCTTGTCCATGCGCATCTGCTGTTCAACGCGGCGCTGCTGGTGCTGGCCCTGCCGCTGATCCCGGCGCTGGCGCGGATGTGTGCCGCGCTTCTGCCCGAACCCACCGATCCACAGGCCGTGCAGACCACTCGCCAATCGGCGCTGGATCGTTCGGTGATCGACCGACCCAAGCTGGCGCTCGCCTCGGCCAAGCGCGAGTTGCTGGCCATGGGCGAGGCGGTATCCGAGATGTTCGCCCCGGTGGGCGACACGCTCTCGGACCCCACCCCCGAGCGAATTGCCGCCCTGCGCGCCAAGGGCGACGAGATCAGCGCCCTGCACAACGACATCAAGCTCTATCTGGCCGAGGTCAACCGCAACGACCTGAGCCCCGAGGACGCGCAGCGCAGCGCCGAACTGACCGATTTCGCCATCAACCTGGAACTGGCCAGCACCGCCGTCGCCCGGTCGCTCCTGCCGCTGGCCGAGGAAAAGCGCCGCCGCGACCTGCGGTTTTCGGACGCGGGTTGGGCCGATATCCGCACGCTCCACGCGCGAGTGCGGGCGAACATGCAACTGGCGCTCAACGTGCTGATCTCGGGTGATGTGCAATCGGCGCGCGAGTTGATGCGCGAGAAGGAGCGCATGCGCGAGCTTGAACGCGAAAGCCTGGACCGGCACATGCGGCGCCTGTCCGAGGGCAACCCCGACAGTGTGGCCACCTCTCAGATGCACGTGCAGACGGTGCGCGCGTTGAAGGAGATCAACTCGCTGCTGGTCACGGTGACCCATCCGATCCTGGCCGAACAGGGCATGATACTGGAAAGCCGCCTTGCGCCGGACGATACGCAAGGGGAATGATTGCACGCGCAACTTTACGCGCCTTGTCTGAAATCGTTGACACCCTATCCGGGTCAAGCCCCAGAGGGCACAGTAAAGCGACGTTTTATCAACTTCTTACTGCAAGCGCATCGCGCCGGCAGGAACAGCGCTTCGGGGCGCGCGATTTGTAAATCCGGCCCAGACCGCCTATATCCGACCGCCGAGTGGCGACAACCCGCCACAGGAAACCAAGGGTCGGCGCACGGAGACGCTCCGGCGGCGCCCCACTGCGGAAGGAGACATGATGACCTCGAAAGACCCCAACAAGGGCTATGTTGCAATCCTGGGATGGAGCCTGCGCTGCATCGACGCGCTGGAGAAATTCGACCGGCGATATCTGATCGTCGCACCCAAATGGGCCGAGGACTACGCGAAGCAACACGACATCCCCTTCCTGAGCTGGGATTTCGAGCGTCTGAATGATCGCTCTTTCGAACTGGCGACCACGTTGAAGGATATGGGCGTCGATGTCGCCATCCCGCTGTTCGAGGAAACCGTCGAATGGGCGGGCGCGGTCAATGCCGTGCTGCTGGACAACCCGCGCCTGCTGGGCCAGTCGATGCTGTTCCGCGACAAGTCGCTGATGAAGCGGCGCGCGCAGCTTGGCGGTATCCGCGTCGGCATCTTCGAGGAAGCGATGGACCACTCCGACGTGATCCGCTTTCTCAAGCGCGTGAACCAGACCCTGCTGAAGCTCGACGGCGACCCCAACGATCCGATCCACTTCAAGGCCTTCGACAAGGCGGGCTGCCTCGGCCACCGGGTCATCCGCTCGCCCGATGACGTCGCCGCGATCGCCGACGAGGAATTCCCCGCGCTGCTGGAATCGCATCTGGACGGATGGGAATTCGCCGTGGAGGCGTGGATCAAGGACCGCAAGATCCAGTTCCTGAACATCTCGGAATACGTGACACTGGGCTATTCGGTGTTCGTCCCCGCGACGCCCGAACTGGAGAAATACCGCGAGGCGATTACCAAGCAGATCGAGCGGCTGATCGAGGTCTTCGACATCGACTTCGGCTTCATCCACCCCGAGTACTTTGTCACCAACGACGACACGATGTACTTCGGCGAGGTGGCGTATCGCCCGCCCGGGTTCAACGCCTTCGAACTGATGGAACGCGCCTATGGCTTCAACGCCTATCAGGCGCTGGTGCTGGCCTTCGACCCCAAGGCGACGCAGGAGGAGCTTGACGCCTTCTTCCCCACCCCGGTCAAGGACGCCATGGGCCACGCGGGCTGCTTCGGCGTCTATCCGCGCCGCCGGGTGGTCAGCGAACTCAGCGTGCCGGAGGAAACCGAAAACGACCCGTATTTCGAGTTCCACGAGCTTGCGCCGCCGATGGAGACCAAGGTCACCAAGCGCACGGCGTTCGGCACGCATTGGGGGCTGGTCTATTTCTTCGGCGAGGACCCGCACCGCCTGCGCGACCTGCTGAAGGCGCAGGAAGAGCTTGATTTCTACGTCTGAGGCACGGTTTTCCGGCGTCTCATCGCCCATGGGCCGGGGTTGCGGTTGCAATTCCGGCCGTGTTTCTAAAGGATTCGGTGGCAGACTTCGGTGTCAGGTACCCGGACAGAGAGCCAGAATTGCATGACCATGACCTCCGACCATGACCCGCTGCCCGCCGTCACCCGCGGCTTCGACCGGATGCTCACGCAACTGGCCGAAGCGTCCCCGGCCGCGAAGCTCAGCTATCAGGGCCGCGTGCTGGATGCGGCGCGGCGGCTGCTGAAACTGCCGGGCGGGGTGGCGGAACTGGAGGCGCGGGCGGGCGCGCTCGATGACGCAGGCATCTTTGCCGGGACCGACTGGGCGGTGCCGTCGGGGCTGGTGCCGGGGATGGTGGGCAACACGCTGCGCGCCGCCGACAGCCGGACCGTGGCGCTGGAATGCCTGAGCCTGTTGCGGTTCCTGGCCGTTGCGCGCGGGGAGCACGCGCCACCGGGCCTGCCGCGCGAACACGCGCATCATTTCCTGACGCAGGTGCTGGCGCTCAACCTCGACAGTATCCTCGGCACGCATGGCGAAGCCGCGCGCGCGCTGGCGCATGACCTCACCCCGGCCGTGGACGGGCTGCTGAAACGCCTGCTGGAAGGGGTCGGCACCGGCGGGATCCTGACGCGGCTGGTGGACGAAGTCTGGCGCATCCTGCGCCAGCGCCCGCTGCAGGTGGATCACGTCAAATCCATGATCCTGCAGATCGCCATCGCCATGGAACGCGAAGGCGGCGGCATCGGCGTGCGCGATGCGCGCACCGGCGCCGACCGGCTGATCAGCGCGCTGTTCGGCCCCAGCGAATTGTGCCGCGAGGATCCGGGGCTGGAGGTCTATCGCGCCCGGCTGGCGGCCTCGGACCCCGGCGCGCTTCAGGCCGAAGCCACGGGCATGGCGCGCGCGATGCATGACACCGGGCTGGTCTCGGACTACCACGCCGCGTTCCTGCGGTTCATTCTGGACAGCGGGCAAACGCATCTGCTGCCCGATGCGCTGGGGCTCAGCAGCACGGGGCTGGATGCGCTGCGCTGCTATCAGCCGCTGGTGCAGCGGCTGATCGATGTGGCCGTGCACCCCGGCACGGCGCAGGCGGTGCTGGGCGTGTCGCTGATGCTGGAGCGCGGGATCATGTATTCGCCGCCCATCGCGCCCTCGCTCTGGCGGCTTCTGGAAACCAGCCTGACCCCGACCTGCGAGGCGGCGCTGAACACGGCTTTCGGCACGGCCGTCAGCCCGCACCAGCGGCTGGTAGGCGGAATGCTCTGCCTGCTGGGCCAGCCGCTGGGGGTCGGCCAGGGCAACAACCCGACCTGCCAGTCCGCCCGCGCGCTGTCGATCTGGGCGCTCAATGACCCCGATTACCTGTTCTGGCTGCTGGCGCAGGTCACGGCGAACGACCGGGTGATCATGTATTTCGAGGGTGCGGCACTGGACTCCAGCCTGCTTCCGGCGGGGTTGGCGCAGAACACGCCACTGGACGCGGACCCGGTGTCGGTGCTGCTGGTCCCGCATCTGGACCGGATCTACGCCGAGATGGGCCGCCGCGTCGCCGACCGCCCCGAGGACCCGCACCGCTGGATCAACCCGGAACTCCACGGCTGGTGGGTCGGGCGCGAATTTCACATCGCCGTGGATATCGCCACCGGGATGCTGAAGGACTACGCGCAGTTCATCCGCGATTTCCATCTGGCCTATCACCCGTTGCACAACGGCAACGAACCGGTGGTGCACCCGCAGCCCGCCGGAATCGCGGTGACCGACAGCAACGGGGTCTTCGTGGGCTGGCACGCCATCACCATCGTGCGCGTGGCGCTCGATCAGGGGGGGGACATGCGCGTCTATTTCTTCAACCCCAACAATGACAGCGGGCAGGACTGGGGCCAGGGGATCGTGGTGTCGACCCATGGCAATGGCGAGCGGCTGGGCGAGGGCTCGCTGCCCTTCGCGCAATTCGCCTCGCGGCTCTACATCTTCCACGATGACGGGCTGCGCACGCCGCTGGCGGTTCCGGTGGATGACGCCAAGCTGGCCCAGGTCCGCGACATGGCCCTGCAAAGCTGGGCACGGGACCGGATCGCGACGTGAGCTTGCGGACGACGCGTCGGACAGGTCCCTGAGCGAAAGCCCCGCATCGCCAGAAAGAAAGGCGCACGCGAAGGGTGCCCCAACCACCCGGCACCCTTCGCGGGCGTGTTGTGCGCAGGTTGCTGGCCACTTCGCCCCCTGCGCCCAGAGCGCGCGCACCAGCGCGCGCCCGGCCCAACCCCAAGACGCGCGGCTCTGCCGCGTTGCGCGGGGGCGGGAGCGCCCCGTTTTCGGTTGCGCGGAAGGGGCGGAGCTTGCTTGTCCGGTTTGTAACGCTCCGAACGTCGCGCCCGGCATTCAGCAACTTGTCGCCACCGCGACCGGCAGCAGGGTGAACGCCGTTGCCCCCAGCCCGATCCAGGCCCCGGCGCGCGGCAGGAACCGGCGCAACCCGTCCTCGGGTCCGGCAGCGGGCAGAACCGCGAGCAAGATCGCCCCCGCCGCCAGCGTGGCGAGCCACCCGGCCGAGAGCGCGACGGCGTGCAGCGTGACCGGACCCGGCACCGCCACCTCGGGCCAGCCCTGCGCGCAGCCGGTGCCGTGCAGCGCATAGACCAGCGTGAACCCCGCCGCCCAGATGCCCGGCCCGGCCAGCGATAGCGCGAGCCACTTCATCCGCCCATCCCCATCCCGATCCCCACCGCCAGCACGGCGGCAATGGGCGCGGTCACCGCAGCATAATCCTGCCACAGCCGCCAGGTCGGCAGCACCCCGGCATGGGCGGCGGTGATCTCGCCGCGGCGGGTCTGATCCAGCGCGAACGCGACCAGCCCCCCGGCGATGACGACATGCAGCGCCACATAGCCCGCCAGAACCCCGCGCAGCGCATCGCGGGCGTGCCCGGTGGGGTCATCCATATGCCCCGCCACCAGCCAGACCAGCGCAACCAGCGCCGCCACATTGGCCAGCATCCCCGCCGCCGCCCCGCTGCCCGGGGCGCGGCGCTCCCGCGCCTCCGCCCAGCGCACGGCCAGCGCGCCAAGGGCGGGCATCAGCGCCGCCAGCACCACACCGGG
>SKMI01000255.1 GCA_007121115.1 Paracoccaceae bacterium
CAGATGACCGGTGCCGGGGTGGCGTTCTCGCGCTTCCTGGAGGTGGACAACCTGACCGGGTTGATCATCGCCGCGGCGGTGGTGTTCGCCTATGCGGTGCTCGGCGGCATGAAGGGGATCACCTACACCCAGCTGGCACAGTACTGCGTGCTGATCATCGCCTATACCATCCCGGCGGTCTTCATCTCGATACAGCTGACCGGTAACCCGCTGCCGCAGCTTGGGCTGTTCTCCACGCATACCGAATCCGGCCTGCCGCTGCTGACCAAGCTGGACGAGGTGCTGGTGGAACTGGGCTTCCATGACTACACCGGCCTGCACGAACCGCAGACCACCTTCAACATGGTGCTCTTCACCCTGTCGCTGATGATCGGCACCGCGGGTCTGCCGCACGTCATCATCCGCTTCTTCACCGTGCCGAAGGTCGCCGACGCGCGCAAATCGGCCGGCTGGGCGCTGGTCTTCATCGCGCTGCTCTACACCGTAGCTCCGGCGATCGGTGCCATGGCGCGGCTGAACATCATCACCACCATCTATCCCGATGGCACCCAGGAAGCGCCGATCAGCTATGACGAGCGGCCGGACTGGATGCACACCTGGGAGCAGACGGGTCTGCTGGCGTTCGAGGACAAGGCCGGCGACGGGCTCATCCGCTACTACAACGACGCCAACCCGCCGCCCATGGCCATCGAAGGCGGCTGGCAGGGCAACGAGCTGGTCACCTTCAACCAGGACATCCTGGTGCTGGCGAACCCGGAGATCGCGCAACTTCCCGGCTGGGTCATCGGTCTGATCGCCGCGGGCGGTCTGGCGGCGGCGCTGTCCACTGCGGCGGGTCTGCTCTTGGCCATATCCTCGGCCATCAGCCATGACCTGCTGAAACGGACCTTCGCGCCGAACATCTCCGAAAAGCAGGAGTTGCTCTACGCCCGTGTCGCCATGGCCTTTGCGATCGTGCTGGCGACCTATCTGGGGGCGAACCCGCCAGGGTTTGCGGCGCAGGTGGTGGCCCTGGCCTTCGGACTGGCGGCAAGCTCGCTGTTCCCGGCCATCATGATGGGCATCTTCTCCAAGAAGATGAACTCCACCGGAGCGATCGTGGGGATGATCGTGGGGCTTGGGTCTACCGTGCTCTACATCTTCACCTACCTGGGCTTCTTCTTCATCCCGGGCACCAACCTGCTGCCGAACACGCAGGAGGCATGGCTGTTCCAGATATCGCCGCTGAGCTTCGGCGCGGTGGGCGCGGCCCTGAACTTCCTCGCCGCCTGGATCACCATGAAGATGACCAGCGAGGCTCCGGAAGAGATCCAGGAACTGGTGGAATCGATCCGCGTGCCCAAGGGGGCCGGCGGTGCCGTGGATCACTGACCCGGATCAATGACATTGGCCTGTCCCCGTGCCATACGGGGGCAGGCCACGCCATGGCCGACTGGGAGGAAGCGCCATGCAGGAAGATACCGACATCATCACCTTTCTGCAGGGCGTTCACCCCTATGACAGCCTGCCGCAGGATGAACTGGCGCGGGTCGCCGGTTCCTTCAGCCGCAGGGACTATCCCGCCGGAACCGAGGTATATGCCGCGGGCGAGCCGATCCGCGGGCTTTTCCTGATCCGCTCCGGCGCGGTCGAGGTCATCGACGGCAATGGCGCCATGATCTCGGTGCTGGGTCCGCGTAACTCGTTCGGCGAACGGGGGCTGTTGCGCGACGGACTGGCCGTGACCACCGCGCGCGCGACCGAAGAATCCGTGCTGCTGATGCTGCCGGTGGCCGACCTGAAACACCTGATCGCCAACCACCCGGCGTTCGAACGTTTCTTCAATCGCGGGCGCGGGGCCAAGGACCGCGCGGGTGATCTGTCCACGCTGAAGGTGTCGGACCTGATGACCCGCAGCCCGGTGACCTGCACCCCGGATGCCACCGTCACCGAGGCCGCCCGCACCATGCGCGAAAACCGCATCTCTTCGGTGGCGATTACTGAAAATGACGCGCTGGTGGGGATCGTCACCACCCGCGACCTGACCGCGCGCGTGCTGGCCGAGGGGCGGCCCGGCGACACCCCGGTCGCCGAGGTGATGACCCGCGAGGTGCAGGCGCTGTCGCCGGAAAGCTTAGGGTCGGACATCCTGCACATGATGCTGGAGCGCCGGATCGGCCATCTGCCGGTGGTGCGCGACGGCAAGCTTCTGGGCATCATCACCCAGACCGACCTGACCCGGTTTCAGGCGGTGAATTCCGCGCAACTGGTCCGCGATGCCTCGGGCGCCGAGGATGCGCAGGCACTGGCCCGCGTGACCGGGCGCATTCCGCAACTGCTGGTGCAACTGGTTGGCGGGCACAGCGCGCACGAGGTCGTCACCCGCCTGATCACCGATGTCGCCGACACCGTCACCCGCCGCCTGCTGCGGCTGGCCGAGGCCGAACTGGGCCCCCCCCCGGTCCCCTATCTGTGGCTTGCCTGCGGCAGCCAGGGGCGGCAGGAACAGACCGGGGTGAGCGATCAGGACAACTGCATCATGATCGACGACTCCATGGCCGAGGGCGACATGGAATATTTCCTGAAGCTGGCCAGGATCGTCTCGGACGGGCTGAACAC
The DNA here is from genome assembly GCA_007121115.1 of Paracoccaceae bacterium. GTDB lineage: Bacteria > Pseudomonadota > Alphaproteobacteria > Rhodobacterales > Rhodobacteraceae > Rhabdonatronobacter. The sequence goes on from SKMI01000255.1 coordinate 2,599, forward strand.
GGCCGGATATTACTACTGCCCCGGCGACATGATGGCCACGAACCCGCGCTGGTGCCAGCCGGTTAGCAAATGGCGGCGCTACTTCCGCGGCTGGATCGACACGCCGGACCCCGAGGCGCAGATGCTCGCCTCGGTCATGTTCGACCTGCGCCCCATCGGCGGCGACGTGGCGCTGTTCCGTAACCTGCAGGCCGAAACGCTGGAGGCAGCGTCGAAGAACTCGATCTTCGTCGCGCATTTGACATCGAACGCGCTCAAGCATCAGCCGCCGCTGGGGCTCTTGCGGAACTTCGCCACCATCCGGTCAGGCGAATACAAGAACCACGTCGACATGAAGTTGGGCGGGGTGGTCCCGGTGACCGATCTGGCGCGGGTCTACGCGCTCAAGGGGCGCCTGACCCCGGTCAACACCCGCGAACGCCTGCTGGCCGCCGAAAGCGCCGGGATCGTCAGCGCCTCGGGCGCGCGGGACCTGATCGAGGCTTATGACCTGATCGCGCGGCTGCGGCTGGAAAACCAGGCCGCGCTGGTGCGCATGGGGCGCAAGCCCGACAACTATCTGGCGCCCTCGGACCTGTCGGATTTCGAACGCAGCCACCTGCGCGATGCCTTCGTGGTGGTGCGCACCATGCAATCGTCGGTGGGCTCGCGCACCGGCACACTGGGATAGGGGGCGCCGGATGCTTCTGGAATTCATCGCCGTTGTCGCCGCCGCCTTCGCCGCCGGGGGGTTGGCGCTGATCGCGGGTCACCTGAGCCGCGGGCGGCTGCCCGGCTGGCTGCCGCCCTTTGCCGCCGCCGGCGGGATCATCGCGATGATCATCTATCTGGAATACACTTGGGCCGGGCGGGTCGAGGCCGCGCTGCCCCCCGGCGTGGTGATCGCGCAGACGAACACCCACACTGCGTGGTTCCGGCCCTGGTCCTACGTTTTCCCGCTGTCGAACCGGATCACCGCCGTCGATCACCGCATCCGCCTGACCCATCCCGATCAGCCCGATCTGGTGCTGACCGGGGTGATCCTGCAGGAACGCTGGGCGCTGAATTTCGGCGTGCAGGTGGTGTTCGACTGCGCGAATGCCCGGCGTATGGATGTGACCAGCACCACAAGGTTTACGGAGGAGGGCGTGCCCGAGGGGGGCGACTGGTTCAGCCTGTCGCCGGAGGACCCCGTGCTGCGCGAAGCCTGTGAAGGAGGAGAGCATGGAGGACGCGACGGATAAGCCCGCCGAAAAGCCCACGGCGTGCATTCTGGTGGTCGAGGACGAGGACAACATCGCCATCGCGCTGGATTATCTGCTGACCCGTGAAGGGTATGCGCAAAAGCGGATCGCGACCGGGGCTGGGGCCGTGGACCTGATCCGCGAGATGCGCCCCGATCTGGTGCTGCTGGACGTGATGCTGCCCGAGGTCTCGGGCTATGAGATCTGCCAGTCGGTGCGCGGGGATGAAGCGCTGGCGCATATCCCGATCCTGATGATGACCGCGCGCGGCTCGGTCATGGAGCGGCGGAAGGGGCTGGCCATGGGCGCGACCGGGTTCATCACCAAACCCTTCGAGCTCAAGGCCCTGCGCGAAGAGGTGCGCCGCATCCTGGATGACCCGCAGGCCGCGCTTGACGCGGCGGCGGCGATGGTGGCCGCTCCCGCCGGGCAGGACAATGCTTGAACGCCTGAGCCTGCGCATCCGTATCCTGCTGTTCTTCGTGCTGTTGGCAGCGGGGGGCGTGGGCGCCATGCTGGTCGGCTTCTGGCTGGCGCTCGCGCGGGCCGGGGACGTGTCAGGGCTGAGCGATGCGCTGGTCCAGGCGGGGGTCTTCGCCGGGTTTCTGATGCTGGGGCTGGTGGCCTGGGTCTGGCTGATGTTCGACACCCACGTCGCCCGCGCCATCGAGGCGCTGGCCAACGCCATCCGTGCCCGCACCCATGCCGAGGTCGACCGCGAGCTTGACCGCGACCGCGCGCGCTATCTGGGCGATCTGGCCCCGGCAGCGGCCGAGGCCACGCGCAAGCTGGCCGAAACCCGCAGCGCGCTGGCCGAATCGGTGGCGCGCGAGACGGCGCGGCTGTCGGCGGAGAAGGCGCGGCTGGAAAAGCTGCTGGCCGATGTCCCGGTGGCCGTGCTGCTGTGCACGGGCGAGCATCAGCTTGTGTTCTACAACGGCCAGGCGGTGGAGCTTCTGGGCGCGGGCGGCGCGCCGGGGCTGGACCGCAACCTGCTGGAATACCTGCGCGAAGGCCCCATTGCCCATGCCTATACCCGGCTTCTGGAAGCGGGCGATCCGGACGCGGCCTCGGACCTTCTGTGTGCGACCACTGGCAGCGCGCGACTGTTGGCCGCACGTATGCGCGTGCTGCGCCGGGCCGAATCCGGCGGCCCGCCGGGCTATGTGCTGACGCTCCGTGACGTGACCGCCGACATGGCGGCACACGCCAGCCGCGAGGCGCTGCTGACCGAGGTCTTTGATCGCGTGCGCCGCCCGGCGGCCAATCTGCAGACCGTGATCGGCGTGGTTTCCGAGGAACCGGAAAGCGACGCCGCCGCCGCCATGATGCCCGCAATGCTTGATGAGGTCGCGCAACTGACCGGCGCAATCACCGAGTTGGGCCAGCGCTTCGACGCCGGGCGCACCGACTGGCGCCCGCTCTCCGAGACCCGCAGCGCCGATCTGTTCGATAGCCTGCGCGCCCGTTTCGAGGCCGAAGGCCGCGCGCTGGACTGCGACGGGCCGGAACTCATGCTGCGCTGCGACGGGTTCGAACTGGTGGCCTTCTTCACCTGGGCCGGGCGCAGGCTGACCACCGAGGGGCAGGGCGCCGCCTTCCGGCTGGAACTGACCGAAGAGGACGGCCCCGGCGCGGTCCTGGACCTCTGCTGGGAGGGTCAGCCGCTGGGGGTGGGCGATTTCGACCGCTGGCTGGAGGACGCCGTCGACCCCGCTGCCCCCGACCTGACCGCGCGGGCGATCCTGAACACCCACGGCACCGAGGCCTGGACCGAATTGCGCCCGGGCGGCGGCGCCATCCGCCTGCCGATACGCAACGCGCGCCGCGCCACCCGCCGCCCGCCCCCTGTCGCGCGCGAGGTGGTCTATGACTTCGACCTGCTGTCCAAGGCCCGCAACGCCGCCGTGGCCGAGGCGCGGCTGGCGGACCTGACCTATGTGGTGTTCGACACCGAAACCACCGGACTGACGCCATCGGCGGACGAGATCGTACAGATCGCCGCCGTGCGGCTGGTCAACGGCCGCCGCGTGCGCGGCGAGGTGTTCGATACGCTGGTCGACCCGCAGCGTGCCATCCCGGCCAGCTCCACCGCCGTCCACGGCATCACCGAGGACATGGTCAAGGGCGCCCCCACCATCGCCGAGGCCGGGCAGCGCTTCCACGGCTTCGCACGCGGGGCGGTGCTGATCGCCCATAACGCGCCCTTCGACATGGAATTCCTGCGCCGCCACGAAGAATCCATCGGTGCCAGCTTCGACAACCCGGTGCTGGACACGGTGCTGCTGTCGGCGGTGGTGTTCGGGCAGACCGAGCAACACTCGCTCGATGCCCTGACCGCGCGACTGGGCATCACCATCCCCGAGGAAGCCCGCCACACCGCCATCGGCGACACGGTGGCCACGGCCGATGCCTTCCTGCGGCTGGTGCCCATGCTGCAGGCGCGCGGGCTCGAGACCTTCGGCGACGTCCTGCGCGAGGTGCGCCGCCACGGGCGGTTGTTGAAAGACCTGAACACCGACGCGTGAGCGCCGATCCCGGCGGCGGGCACCGCGACAATAGCGCTTGCGGGACCGCCTGCGAGCCGTTATCTGAAACGGCGATGCGGGTGTAGCTCAATGGTAGAGCAGCAGCTTCCCAAGCTGACGACGAGGGTTCGATTCCCTTCACCCGCTCCAATCCGCGCATCAGCCGAATCCGAAATGCGGCTCCGCGCGCCGTCTCTCCAGACGAAACTGTTATCCCGATGTGAACGCTTCGTGTGATCCGACACGCGGTCCATGGACGAATGCATGGCGAAACATTTTCGAGCCATGGAGACGACAATGGTTAACGTGACCGACTTCATCGACCGCACCACCCGCGTGCTGCCGCAGACGCATCATGCCGACTGGCTATTGCGCATCCCGCTGGCGCTGGTGCTGTTTCAATACGGGTTCGACAAGTTTCCCTCGTCCGCCGAGGTCGCCGCAGGCTGGGGCCTGCCGCTGTTCCTCTGGGCGCTGGCCGGGGTGGCGAGGTCGCGGTGACCGCGCTGCTGCTGGTCAGCGGGTTTTTCCGCAATCGCGCGGGCGAATTGCTGACCCGCCTGGCCGGGGCGGGCACGGCGGTGATCGTCGCCGGGGTGATCGTGGTGGCCTACTGGGCGCCGCCGCTGGACCTGCTGATGTTCAACCAGTTCCACATCCTGCTGCTGGGCGCAGGCGCATACCTGGCCCTCAAGCGCAATCCGCAGTGATCTTCATCTTGCTGAAAATACCCATGGGGGTCCGGGGGCAGTCGCCCCCGGCCTTCAGCCCAGTGCCATGCTGACGGCGCTTTCGGGCAATTCCTCGTCAAAGCAGCGCTGGTAGAACTCGGCCACGGTCTTGCGTTCCAGTTCGTCGCATTTGTTCAGGAACGACAGTCGGAAGGCATAGCCGACCGAGCGGAAGATGCGCGCGTTCTCGGCCCAGTTGATGACCGTGCGCGGCGACATGACCGTGGACAGATCCCCGTTGATGAAGGCGGTGCGGGTCATGTCCGCCACCGTCACCATCTGGCTGATCTCCTTGCGTCCCTTGGCAGTGTTGTAGGTCGGGTTCTTGGCCAGCACGATGGCGGTTTCGGCGTCATGGCTCAGGTAGTTCAGCGTCGCCACCAGCGACCAGCGGTCCATCTGCGCCTGGTTGATCTGCTGCACGCCGTGATACAGCCCCGTGGTATCGCCCAAGCCCACGGTGTTCGCGGTGGCGAACAGCCGGAAGGACGGGTGGGGGGTGATGATCTCGTTCTGGTCCAGCAGGGTGAGCTTGCCGTCATGCTCCAGCACCCGCTGGATCACGAACATCACATCGGCGCGCCCGGCATCGTATTCGTCGAAGACGATGGCGACGGGATTGCGCAGCGCCCAGGGCAGGATACCCTCCTGAAACTCGGTCACCTGGCGGCCGTCGCGCAGCTTGATCGCGTCCTTGCCGATCAGGTCGATCCGGCTGATGTGGCTGTCGAGGTTCACGCGCACCGCAGGCCAGTTCAGCCGCGCGGCCACCTGTTCGATATGGGTGGACTTGCCCGTGCCGTGATAGCCTTGGATCATCACCCGGCGGTTGTACTGAAACCCGGCCAGGATGGCGAGGGTGGTGTCGGGGTCGAACTTGTAGGTGGCGTCGATGGCGGGCACGCGCTCGGTGCGTTCCTCGAACCCCTTGA
>SKMI01000131.1 GCA_007121115.1 Paracoccaceae bacterium
GTGTCGACGACCGGTGCCTCGGGCGCGGTCTGCCAGCGCCGGACGGTGGCGCGCAGGTCGGGGCTGGCGGCTTGCAGCGTGACCTCTTGTGCGCCGCCGTCCCCGGCGCTGCCGCCGCCCAGACCCGGTATCAGCCCGAAGGCGGCCACATGCAGCCCCAGCGCCAGGGTGGCGAACCCGGTGAATTCCAGCGCTGGTTTCATGGCGCGACCTCCTCGCGCTGCAGCGTGACAAGCCGCAGGTCGGTGATGCCCGCCGCGCCCAGTGCCGCGATCACCTCGGCCAGGCGCGTGGCGGGGGCGGCGGCATCGGCGCGGATTAGCACGCTTTCGGGGCGCGCCGCAGCCACGGCGTCCAGCGCGGCGGCGCCGCGTGCGTCCAGATGTGCCAGCCCGCCTGCTGCGTCGATCCACAGGATTGCCGCGCCGTCCTCGGCCGCGACTTCGGCATCGCGCCCGGTTTCGGGCGGGGTGACCTCGACCGGCGGGGGCGGGGTGATCTGCGCCATGATCAGGAAGAAGATCAGCAGCAGGAACACCACGTTGATCATGGGCAGCAGCGGCTCGCGCGGTGGTGCGGGCAGGCGGGGCGGGGCGGCGCGGATCATGGCGCTTCCCCGGATTCGGGCAGAAGGATCAGGGTGGTGATGCCCGCGCCTTCCAAAAGGTCGGTCAGATCCGCCATCGCCTGCAGGCTCGCGCCACCTTCGGGGCGCAGGATCACCGGGTCGGTGGGCGCCTCCATCAGCGGGGCCAGCGCCTCGGACAGGTCCTCGGGCGCCACCGGCACGCCGTTGAGGCGCAGATCGCCGCCCGGCGCGAAACCGACCAGCCGGGGCGGGCCGGACCAGTCACCATCGCCGCCCGCGACGGCCAGCGCCAGCGTCGCCTCGGCCCCGAAACGTGCCACCAGCATGAAGAAGATCAGCAGCAGGAACACCACGTCGATCATCGGCGCAAGGCCGACGCGGCGGCGGCGCGGTGGGGCGGGCAGGGCGATCATGCGGCCTGCTCCGCCGCGCCTGCGCGGGTGAAGACGCGGGTGGCCATGTCCTCGACCTCGGCCTGCACGCGTTCGGCCACGCTGTCGAACGCGCTGAGCGCGGCGGCCGCCGGGATCGCCACCGCCATGCCCGCCGCGGTGGTCAGGAGCGCCTGCCAGATGCCGCCCGCCAAGGCCGCCGGATCGGCGCGGTTGCCCGCTTCCTGCAGGGCCTGGAACGCCTCGATCATGCCCAGCACGGTGCCCAGCAGACCGATCAGCGGCGCCACCGTGGCGATGAGTTCCAGCGCCCGCAGGCCCCGCCGTGTGGCGCGGAGCGCGGCGCGGGCGCTGCGCTCGGTCTCCTCGCGGGCCAGCGACACGGTTAACGCGGGGTCGGTGCAGGCATCCATCGCAGCGCGCAGCACGCCAGCGCGGACGCCCTGCGTGCGGGCGAGGCGCGCCATGGCGTCCGCGCGCCGCCCCGCCGCCCAGTCGGTCAGCGCTGCATCCTCGCGCCGCGCCCAGGCGCCCAGCCGCGCCAGGTCCCAGAGCTTCCACAGGATCAGTGCCAGCGTCAGCACCGACAGCGCCGCGATCACCCAGAGCGCCGGGCCGCCCCGGTCCAGAAAGGCCACCACATCCCCGCTCATGCCATCCCCCCTGCCAGCGCCGCGCGCAGCGCGTCAAGCCCATCGGTCAGCGCCGCTGGTCCGGGCTGCAGGATCAGCGGCGACTTGATCTCATGGATGCGCCCGTCGCGCACCGCCGGAACCGTGCCCCAGCCGTGCCGGGCGGCGATCCGCTCGGGGCGCACCTTCTTGCCGCACCAGGAGGCAACGATCACCTCGGGTGCTGCCGTCACGACATCCGCCGGTGCGACGATCCGGTCGCGGGCGGCTTTTTCGGCGGCCAGATGGGCGAAGGCATCGCGCCCGCCCGCAATCTCGATCAGCTCCGACACCCAGCCGATGCCCGAGATCAGCGGCTCGTCCCATTCCTCGAACCACACGCTGGGGCGGTTCTTGGGGGCATGGGAGGCGACCTCGCCCAGCCGCGCCTCGTATTGCGCGGCCAGTTTCTCGGCGCGTTCAGGCGCGCCCACCAGCGCGCCAAGGGTGCGGATCATGGCCAGTATCCCGGCGATGTCGCGCTGGTTGAAAGCGTGCACGGCCACGCCCGCGCGGATCAATCCCGCCGCGATCTCGGCCTGCAGGTCCGAAAACGTCAGCACCAGATCCGGCTCCAGCGCCAGGATCTTGTCCAGATCGGCGGTGGTGAAGGCACCGACGCGCGGCTTTTCGCGCCGCACGCGGGCGGGGCGGACGGCGTAGCCCGTCACTCCGACGATCCGCGCGTCCTCGCCCAGCAGGTAGAGGGTCTCGACCGTCTCTTCGGTCAGGCAGACGATGCGTTCTGGTGGGAAGCGTTTCACCGGATCACCTCGAGCGGTTGGCAGACGGGGCCGTGCGGGGTCTGGGCGACATGGGCGGTAATGTGAAAGACCTCGGCCAGCAGCGCAGGGGTCAGCGCCTGTGCGGGCGGGCCGTCGGCGGCCACGCGGCCATGATGCAGCGCGATGATCCGGGTGCAGTGACGCGCCGCCAGACCGAGGTCATGGAGCGAAGCGACGACGCTGCGGCCCGCGCGCGCCTCGGCCGCGAAGGCGTGCATGAGCGTGATCTGATGCGCGGGGTCGAGGCCCGCCGCAGGTTCGTCGGCCAGGATCAGCGGCGTGTCCTGCGCCAGCACGCGGGCGATCAGGACGCGCGCCTGCTCGCCGCCCGAAAGCGCGTTGGCGGCGCGGGTGCGGAAGCTTTCCAGCCCCATGCGGGCGATGGCGGCGTCGATGGCGTTGCGATCGGCGGGGGCCAGGTGCGCGCCGCGGGGCAGGTGCGGCAGGCGGCCCAGCGCGATCAGGGTTTCCACCGCCACCGGCCAGGCGATCTCGCGCGATTGCGGCATCCAGGCGACCGTGCGGGCGCGGGTCTGCGCGGGCATGGCGGCGAGCGAGGACTCCCCGGTGTGGGGCAGCAGGCCAAGGGCGGCGCGCATCAGCGTGGTCTTGCCCGCGCCGTTGGGGCCGATCAGGCCCACGAACTCGCCCGGCCCCACGCTGAGCGAGACGCCGTCGATCACCGTGCAGGGGCCGCGCGCGACCGAGAGGTTCTCGACCGTCAGCATCACAGCCCCTCCGCCCGCGTGCGATAGATCAGGTGCAGGAACAAGGGCGCCCCGACCAGCGCCGTGACCACGCCGAGCTTCAGGTCGCGCTCCGGCAGCACCAGCCGCACCGCCACGTCCGCCGCCAGCAGCATCGCCGCGCCCCCCAGCGCCGAGGCCGGGAGCAGCGCCGAGGGGCGCGCGCCGACGAAGGGGCGCAGGATATGCGGTACCACCAGCCCCACGAAGCCGATGGCCCCCGCGACAGCAGTCCCCGCGCCGACCACGCAGGCGGTGCCCGCGACCAGCATCAGCCGCAGCCGGGTGAGCGAAATGCCCAGGGTTTCCGCCGCATCCTCGCCCAGCGTCAGCGCGTCCAGCCCCCGGCCCAGCCCCGCCAGCAGTGCCCAGCCCACCACCATCAGCGGCAGCGCGAGCCACACATGGGTCATGGAGCGGTCCACCAGCGAGCCCATCATCCAGAACATGATCTCGGCCGCTGCAAATGGGTTGGGCGAGAGGTTCAGGACCAGCGCCGTCAGCGCCCCCGCCAAGGCCGAAACCGCGATCCCGGCCAGGATCAGTGTCAGCGACCCGCCGCGCGGGCCTGCCAGCGCCAAGAGCAGCGCCACCGCGCCCGCTGCCCCCGCCAGCGCCGCCAGCGGCAGCCCCAGCGCGAAGCTGGCGGCAAGCCCCGTCTGCAGCGCGATCACCGCGCCCAGCGCGGCCGAGCCCGAGACCCCGATCAGCCCCGGTTCGGCCAGCGGGTTGCGCAGGTAGCCCTGCATCGCCGCCCCCGCCAACCCCAGCGAGGCGCCGATCATCACCGCCAGAAGCGCGCGCGGCAGGCGGATTTCGCGCATCACCAGCGCCTCGGCCGTGGCGTCGCCGCGCAAGAGTGCCGCCAGCGCCTGCGCGGGTGCGATTCCGGCGGGGCCGATCAGCAGCGACGCTGCGAAGAGCGCCCCCACCAGCGCCAGCAGCGCGGCCATCAGGGCGCGGTGGTCCCTCATTCGACCTCCTGCGCGGCGTTCCGCAGCCGCGCGGCGGCGCGCAGCACATGGGGGGTGCCGCAGGTCCAGTCGCTGTCGGCCAGCAGCGCGTGGCGCCCCGGCCCGGCCAGCGCGCGGGCGGCAGGGTGGCGCAGCACCTCTTCGGCGCGCGAGGCGCCGGGGTAGGGCTCGGCGCTGATGACCATGTCCGGGGCCAGCATCACCATCTCCTCCAGCGGCAGGAAGCCGCCGCCCGCGATCCCCGCCTCGGCGGCCAGGTTCGACAGCCCCGCGAGCGTCAGGATCTGGTCGGCCATGGAGCCGGTGCCCGAAGTGTAGTTGTTGGGGCTGTGCAGCACCGCGCGGGGGCCGGGTGTGTCGCGCGCCGCAGCGCGCAGCGCCTCCAGTTCGTTCACATAGGTCTCGGCCATCGCATCCGCTTCGGCCTCGCGCCCCAGCGCTGCGCCGGTGGCGCGTAGGGCGTCTGGCACCGCGTCCAGTGTGCGCACATCCGGGATCACCGTGACCGCGATGCCCAGCCGCCGCAGCATCGCCACGGTATGCGCGGGTGTCCACGGCCCCGCCAGCACCAGATCGGGGGCAAGCGCATGCACCTCCTCGGCCTGCGCCCGGTTGCGGTGCAGGCCATGCGTCGCTTCGGCCATGACCGACACATGCGGGTCGGCAGCGACATGGGTGACCGAGACCAGTTGCCCGGGCGCGGCCAGCATCAGCGCGAACTGGTCTGCGCACAGGTTGACCGAGACCACCCTTTCGGGTGGCCCCGATGCCGCAGCGCTGGCCCCGAGAGAAAGGACCAGCGCCGCCGCCAGTGCCCTAGAACCGCCGCGCAAGCCCAAGATACACCGCCCGGTCCGAGGTGCCGTAGGTATCGACCAGCTGATATTGCCGGTCGAACACGTTATCCACGCGCAGGGTCATGTCGGTCATGGCGTCGATTTCATAGCTGACCGAGGCGTTGACCACCGCAAAGGACGGCATCGGTGCCGCACCGTTCTGGTTCAGGCGGTCGGACTGGAATTGCAGGTTCCCATGCGCGCGCCAGCGGTCAGCGAAACGCGCGTCCACACTCAGACCCACATCATGGCGCGGCACCCGGCCTATGCGCTGCGCCTCGTTCGGACCGGCGGTGATGACGGCATTGGTGTAGGTATAGCTGGCGCCCAGTTCCACGCCGTCGCCTAGAGGGGCGGAGAGTTCCAGTTCCAGACCAGAGCGGCGAGTGGCCTCGATGTTCAAAGACCCGAAGGTTCCCGACTCTTCGTCAAAAGCGAAGGCAATCTCGTCACGCGCGGTCAGATAGAACACGGTTCCCGACAACCGTGCACCATTTGCAAAGGCGTAATCGGCCCCAATTTCCGCACTGCGGCTCGTCTCGGGCTGCAAGTCCGGGTTGTTGAAAGCCCCGAAGCGCTGGGGCATGTCCGGGGTGTTATACCCTGTTGAGGCCACGCCGCGCAGTGTCAGCTCCGGGGTCAGCCGCCACGCGGCCGCGACCCGGCCCGTAGTGCGCCCGCCAAAGTTCGAATGCCGGTCGTGGCGCACAATGGCCGACAGGTCCAACGCATCCGAAGGGGCGTAAAGCGCCTCGGCATAGGCACCCCAGCGGCTCTCGGTCACATTGAAGGTCGGCTCATCCTCATCGGCATCTTGCTGCCGTCCGCTTTCACGCTCGTAATCCAGTCCGTAGTTCAGTGTCACCATGTCGCCGAGCGGGCTGGACCCGACATAGCTGGCACCGATTCGGCGCCCCTGCCAGTCGATGACACCCTGATCATCATCGGTTGTTCTGTCGGTGTTGAAGAACGTCACGTCCATGACATGCCGGTGCGCGCCCAGTTCGTATTCGCCAAAGGCGCGCAAACCGACTTCGCGGCGCCAGCCGACGTTATCCGCATCGACCGGCTCCAACAGGCCCAGTTCGGGATCGAATTCGAAATCGTCATATTCCCTGCGTGAGCGCTGGGCAAAGGCCGAGCCGCCGATGGTGAAGGTGTCGGTCAGCGCGTGCCGCCCGCTGACGCTCAGTCGCGTGGCGCGGAACCCGTCCGGGTCGGTGGCGCCCTCGTTCTCGTCGAAGGCCGAGAAGCCGCGAGTCTGGAGCCGGGTCAGGTTGAAGTGCAACGCGCCCGCCTCGGTCACGTTGCTGAAGCCCAGTGCGCTGTTGAAGGTCCGGTAGCTGCCCAGTTCGACGAAGCTGCGCCCGGAAAAGCCTTCCTCGGTTGCCTGCCGCGAGGTGATGTTGATCACACCCCCCACCGCACCCGCGCCGAACCGCGCGGATTGCGAGCCGCGCAGCACCTCGATCCGGCCGATATCGCCGGTGGTCAGCGTGCCCGGGTTTGGCACCCCGTTCACGTTCGAGGGATCGTCGATCCGGACCCCGTCGACATAGATGCTGGTATAGCGCTGATGCGCACCGCGGATGCGGATATCCGCGACCGCGCCGATGGGACCGGATTGCACCACGCCGACCCCGGGCAGGCGGCCGAGGAAGGTCGTCAACGCCTGGTCGCCGGCGGCGCGCAGGTCGTCCTCGGTGATGACGGTGACATTGGCGCCGGTGCTGGCGGTGTCGGTGGGGGTCAGGGCGTAGAAGAACACCACTTCGTCCAGATCGACGGCCTGCTGGCCCAGGGCGGGGGTGGAGAGCGCCAGCGCGCTGGCGGACAGGAAAAGGGCAAGGGATCGGTGGTGCATGTGCGTGCCATCCGTGGAACGGCCGCGCGATGGGCGCGGGGCCGGGGTCGGTGCCATGCCTGCGGACGGAGTGCGCCCGCAGACGGTGAAATGTCACCTCGACGGACGGACCGTTACCCATGGCGCACCCCGCGCCCGGATAGGGTGATCACCTCGGCAGGTCTCCTGACTCGCGGGTCAACGCTTGGCCGGGCCTTCCCATGGCTGCTGCCACAGTGGCATGTTCCGACCGTGCTCGCCGCTTACAGTTGCGGGGGCAGTCCCGGCCTTGGCCTTGCCGCAGGGGCATGGGCCGCACCGTGTTCCCTCTAACAGACGGCGAACCGCCTGAACCGAAGCCCCATGGGCGTAGACCGAATCGGCGCGGGCGCGCAAGCGAAATGGCCGCGCGAAAGCGAATTCGGGCGGGTGTGGCGGGATACGCACGGTGCCGCGGGGTGGATCAGGGGCAGCCTGTTCGCCGGTCACTCGCGGGCGATGAACTGGAAGGTTTCGGACACGCCGGGGAGGGAAACGGTCAGGTCCCAGCGCCCCGGGCGGGTCAGTTGCCCGTTGGCGACCATGTGGGTTTCGCTGGTGCTCTGCACCTCCAGCGGGATGGCGCGGCCCTCGGTGGGGCGGAGCGAGACCTCGGGCGGGGTGTTGCCGGGGTGCTGAAGCTGCACATCGACCCGGTAGGCCCCGTCAAGCGCGATCTGCAGCGCGATGGGCGGGTCCATGGCGCGGGTGCGCTTGTGCAGCATCTGGTTGGCGCCGATGATGGGCAGGGGATCGCGGACGAAATACTGCACGCTGGCCATGGTCCCGATGAACCCCACGACCACGACAAGGATCAGGATGGCGATGGCACGGGGGGACATGGGCAGGCGCTCCGGGTTGGTCTGGGGCGCGTTGTAGCTTGCGGGGGGGAGGGGGGCAACGGGGGAGTCTGGTTTCGGATTGTCCGAAAATCATAAAACCTGTAAAGTCCCGGAATCTCCCATTCGAGAGAAATACCATGCTCGAAACGTATATGGAATTTTGCAAAGTGAATCGTTCCTTGAGGGCTGCAATAGGTTTTCTCGCCATTAAACAGATTGACGATTGTGCAGAAAATATAGTTTGCTCCAATA
>SKMI01000332.1 GCA_007121115.1 Paracoccaceae bacterium
CGCGCGCCGCATCCGGCTCGCCCACCACCGCGCATTCCAGCACATCCGGATGCGAAAGCAGCGCCGCCTCCACCTCCGGCCCGGCGATGTTGTAGCCCGAGGACACGATCATGTCGTCATTGCGCGCTGCGAAGTGGAAATAGCCGTCCTCGTCCTGGGTGAAGCTGTCACCGGTGATGTTCCAGCCGTTCTGCACATAGTCCCGCTGGCGCGGGTCATCCAGATATCGGCAACCGGTCGGCCCCCGCACCGCCAGCCGCCCCACCTCGCCACGCGGCACTTCCTTCCCTTCGTCATCCACCACCTTCGCCGCATACCCCGACACCGGGCGCCCGGTGCAGGCCGGGCGGTGATCGTCGAACCGGTTGGTGATGAAGATGTGCAGCATCTCGGTCGCGCCGATCCCGTCCAGCATCGGTTTGCCGGTGCGCGCCATCCACTCCTCATAGACGGGCGCGGGCAGTGTCTCGCCCGCGCTGACGGCGGCGCGGAGCGAGGACAGGTCGGCCCCTTCCGCCATCGCCTTGAGCATCACCCGGTATGCCGTGGGCGCGGTGAAACAGACCGTGGCGCTGTATTGCTCTATGATCTCGATCAGATTCGGCGGTGAGGCGTTTTCCAGCAAACACGCCGCCGCCCCGAACCGCAGCGGAAACACCGCCAGCCCGCCGAGGCCGAATGTGAACGCCAGCGGCGGCGAGCCCACGAAGACATCCTCGGGCGTGACCCGCAGCACCTCGCTTGCATAGCCATCGGCGATGATAAGCAGATCGCGGTGGAAATGCATGGTCGCTTTCGGGTTGCCCGTGGTCCCGCTGGTGAACCCCAGCAGCGCCACATCGTCGCGTCCCGTCTGCACCGCATCGAACCGCACGGGCTTCGACAGCGCCACCCGGTCCAGTTCCGCGTCATGGTTGGCGGTGCCGTCGAACCCCACCACCTTGCCCAGGGTTCGCGAGGATTTGGCGCATTGCACCATCTCGTCCATCAGACGCGTGTCACAGAGCGCGAGCCCCACCTCGGCCTTGTCGACGATTGCGCCCAGCTCGCCCGCGCGCAGCATGGGCATGGTGTTGACCACCACCGCGCCCGCCTTGGTCGCCGCCAGCCAGCAGGCCACCATCGCCGGGTTGTTGGCCGACCGGATCAGCACCCGGTTGCCGGGCTTCACGCCATAGTCGCTGACCAGCGCATGGGCGATGCGGTTGGTCCAGTCGGTCAGTTCCTTGTAGGTGCGCATCCGCCCGTTGCCGATCAGCGCGGTATGATCGCCGAAGCCGCGTTCCACCATCCGGTCGGTCAGTTCCACGGCGGCGTTCAGCCATTCGGGGTAATCGAACCCCTCCAGCCGTATTTCCGGCCAGTCCCCGGGCGCAGGCAGCCGGTCGCGGCAGAAACTGTCCACATGCCCGCTGGGTCCAAGCAGGGTCATGACCTGTCCTCCTCCTCCGGGATCACCGCCGTCGCCTCGATCTCCACGAGCGCACGATCCTCCACCAGCGCCACCACCTGCACCAGCGCCATGGCCGGGTAATGCCGCCCGATGATCGCGCGATAGGCGCGCCCAACCTCGCGCAGGCTGTCAAGGTAAGTGCGCTTGTCGGTCACATACCAGGTCAGGCGCACCAGATGCTCCGGCCCCGCCCCCGCCTCGGCCAGCACGGCAACAATATTGCGCAGCGCCTGCGCCACCTGCGCGGCGAATTCGTCGCTCTCGAATTCCTGCGCGGCGTTCCAGCCCACCAGCCCGCCGGTGAACACCATCCGCCCGCGCGCGGCGATCCCGTTCGCGTAGCCCACCGCCGGTTTCCAATGCGCCGGGTGCAGCGCCTCATGCGGGGTTTCCGCCATCGCCTTCCTCCCTCACCATGACCGCCAGCTTTTCCCGCACCTCCTCGGGCCAGCGGGTCGGACGGCCATAGCGGTCTACAAAGACCAGCACCGACCGCGCGGTCAGCTTCGGCCCGTCCCCCCCTGCCGCCCGGATGGTCAGATGCAGGCTCGTCCGCCCCAGCCGCGTCACCGCCAGATCGAAACGCAACCGCTCCCCCAGTCGCGCGGGCGCGTGAAACTCGGTCTCGATCCGCGCGGTGGGCACGGCATAGCCTTCCTCCACATGCATCCGCGCGAAAGGGTAATGCAGTTCCTCGTCAAAGAAGTTTTCCACCACCGAGTTGATCATCTCGAAAAAACGCGGATAGAAGACCATCCCCGCCGGATCGCAGTGGTTGAACTCGACCGCGATGACATGCGCATAGCTCATGGCGCCCCTTCCAGCGCCGCCCGCGCGATAACGATCTTCTGCACGTCGCTGGCGCCTTCGTAGATGCGCAGGGCGCGGATCTCACGGTAAAGCGCTTCCACCACCTCGCCGCGCCGCACCCCGTCGCCGCCGAAAAGCTGCACCGCCGTGTCGATCACCTTCTGCGCGGTCTCGGTGGCGTGCAGCTTGGCCATGGCGGCCTCGCGCGTGATCCGTGCGGCGCCCTTGTCCTTGGCGTGGGCGGCGCGATAGACCAGCAGCGCACTGGCGTCGATCCCCAGCGCCATGTCGGCCAGATGCCCCTGGACCATCTGCAATTCGGCCATCGGCGCGCCGAAAAGCCGCCGCGCCCGCACCCGGCCCAACGCCGCGTCCAGCGCGCGCCGCGCCATGCCCAGCGCCGCCGCCCCCACCGTGGGGCGAAAATGATCCAGCACCGCCATGGCCTGTTTGAACCCCGCCCCCGGCGCGCCGATCAGCGCGCCGCCGGGCAGGCGCAGGTCCGTCATGCGCAGATGCGCCAGCGGGTGCGGGGCCATCACCTCGATCCGCGCCACCACCTCCAGCCCAGGCGTGTCGGCGGGCATCAGGAAGGCCGATAGCCCCCGCGCCCCCGGCGCCTCCCCCGTGCGGGCGATCACCACGAAGACATCGGCAATCCCCCCGTTCGAGATATACGTCTTCTCGCCGTTCAGCACCCAGCCGTCGCCGTCGCGTACCGCCGATGCCGTGGACGCCGCCACGTCCGAGCCCGAGCCCGGCTCGGTCAGCGCAAACCCCGCGATCGCCGCCCCCGCGCGCGTCCGCGAAAGCCACTCCCGCTGCGCCGCGTCGCCGAACAGCGTCACAGCCCCCATGCCCAACCCCTGCATGGCAAAGGCGAAATCGGCCAGCGCATCGTGGCGCGCCAGCGTCTCGCGGATCAGGCACAGCGTGCGCACATCCAGCCGCGCGCCCGCCTCCACCCCGGTATGCGCCAACCACCCTGCGTCCCCCAGCGCCGCCACCAGTCCCCGGCAGGCCGCGTCCACATCGCCGTGATCCACCGGCAGATGCGCCGCGCACCAATCCTCCAGCCGCGCGGCCAGATCGCGGTGCCGATCCTCGAAGAACGGCCAGTCCAGATAGCTCCGATCCGCCACTTCATCTTGCTCCAAATACCCCGGGGGAGTCGCCGCAACGCGGCGACGGGGGCAGCGCCCCCAACCCCGTCAATCCCCCTCGAACACCGGCTTTTCCTTCGCGATGAACGCCCGATAGGCACGCTCGAAATCCCGGGTCTGCATGCAGATCGCCTGCGCCTGCGCCTCGGCCTCGATCGCCTGCTCCAGACCCATGTTCCATTCCTGATTGAGCTGCGTCTTGGTGATCCCGTGGGCGAATGTCGGCCCCGCCGCCAGCCGCCCCGCCAGCGCCAGCGCCGCCCCCTCCAGCGCGTCCCCCGGATGCAGCGCGTTCCAGAAGCCCCAGGCCAGCCCTTCCTCGGCCCGCATGGACCGGCCGGTATAGAGAAGCTCCGCCGCGCGCCCCTGCCCGATGATCCGGGGAAGCATGGCGCAGGCGCCCATGTCGCAGCCCGCCAGGCCGACGCGGGTGAACAGGAAAGCGCAGACCGCATCCGGCGTGGCCAGCCGCAGGTCCGAGGCCATGGCCATGATCGCCCCGGCCCCCACCGCCACCCCGTCCACGGCGGCAATCACCGGCTTGCCGCAGCCGATCATGGCCTTGACCAGATCGCCGGTCATGCGGGTGAACGCCAGCAAGTCGCGCATTTCCATGTCCACCAGCGGCCCGATGATCTCGTGGACATCGCCACCCGAACAGAAATTCCCGCCGTTCGGGGCGATGACCACCACATCCACATCGCCCGCATGGGCCAGCGCGCGGAAGGTCTCGCGCAATTCGGCGTAGCTGTCAAAGGTCAGGGGGTTCTTGCGCCCGGGACGGTTCAGCCGGATCATGGCGATCCGGTCGCGCCATTCCCACAGGAAATGCTCGGGCGCGTGCCCGGCCATGGCGGTGGTGCCGAACCCGCTCATCCCTTCTTCTCCGGCACGGTGCCGGAACCAGGGCGCAGCCGGTGCATCACCCCGCGCAGCGCGTCCAGATCCTCGGCCCTCAGCCCTGCGAGCAGCTTGTTCACCTCGCGCTCGTGGTCGGCGGCCAGGTCCTCGAACCGCCGGTGGCCCAGTTCGGTCAGCGCCACATGCACCGTGCGCCGGTCGTCGGGCGCAGGCGTGCGCCGCGCCAGCCCGTCGCGCTCCAACCGGTCCACCACGGCGGTGGCGTTGCCGTTCGACACCAGCAGCCGACGGCTCAGCTCCGACATGCTCATCGGCCCGCCGCTGGCGTGCAGCGCGGCCATCACGTCGAAGCGCGGGAGCGTGGTCGCATGCTCCACCCGCAGGAACTCGCGCAGGTGGTTCTCCACTTGCCGTGCCACGCCCAGCATCCGCAGCCAGGCCCGCAACCGCCGCTTGGAGAGCAGTTCCTCCGATGGTTCGCTCATGTCTCCCCCCCAGATACCGACAGCGCATGCCCGTTCACCATAGCCGCTTGCGCCGAGGCAAGGAACCGTGCGGCGGCCACAACCTCGCCGGGAGTCACCAGCCGCCCCACGGGGTTGCCCTCCACCACCCTGGCCAGTGCGGCGTCGCGCTCCAGCCCGTAGCGGTCCTGCACCGATTGCACCGCCGCCTCGGCCAGCGGCGTGTCCACGAAACCGGGGCAGATGGCGTTGCAGGTGATGCCGCGTTTCGCCACCTCCAGCGCGACCGAGCGCACCAGCCCCAGCACCCCGTGCTTCGCGGCCGCATAGGCCGCGATCGTCGGCCCGCCCTTCAGGCTCGCGGTCGAGGCCATGGCGATCAGCCGCCCCCCCGCGCCCATCCCTGCAAGTGCCGCCCGGAAGGTCAGGAAGGTGCCGGTCAGGTTCACCGCCAGCGTGTGGTTCCAGTCCGCCAGCGTGGTGTTGCGCAGCTTCCCGGCCACACCCCCGCCCGCATTGGCGATCACCACGTCGAAAGGCGCGTCGAACAGGGCCGCGACCGAGTCCTCGTCGGTCACATCCGCCTCGCGGCACACCATCCCGCGCCCGCCATCGGTTTCGCGCAGCGCCTCCATCCGCCGCCCGCTGATCGTCACCGCGTCGCCTGCATCGGCGAAATCGCGGGCCAGTGCGCGACCGATGCCCGAGCCGCCGCCGGTGATCAGCACGCGCCGGGTCATGCGCGGATATCCTCGGCCTGCTGCGCGGCGCGTTCGGCCAGCCGCCGGGCCTGATCGCGCCCGGCCAGGTAGGGGTCGGGCCATTGCGTGCCCGTATCCCCCAGCGCGGTCGCGGCATGCAGCGTCCAGTAGGGATCGGCCAGATGCGGACGCGCGAGGCAGACCAGATCGGCGCGCCCGGCCATCAGGATCGAGTTCACATGGTCCGCCTCGTAGATATTGCCGACCGCCATGGTGGGGATCCCGGCCTCATTCCGGATGCGGTCGCTGAACGGGGTCTGGAACATGCGGCCATAGACCGGCTGCGCCTCCGTGCTCGTCTGCCCGGCGGAGACGTCGATGATATCCGCCCCCGCCGCGCGAAAGGCGCGGGCGATGGACACCGCGTCTTCGGGGGTGACGCCGTCATCGCCGCGCCAGTCATGGGCCGAAATCCGCACCGACATGGGCTTCTCCGCGGGCCAGACCGCGCGCATGGCGGCGAACACCTCCAGCGGGTAGCGCAGGCGGTTTTCGATTGATCCGCCGTAGTCGTCGGTGCGGATGTTGGACACCGGGCTGATGAAGCTGGAAATCAGGTAGCCGTGCGCCGCGTGCAGCTCGACCATGTCGAACCCCGCGCGCCCGGCCATTTCCGTCGCCGCCACGAACTGGTCGCGCACTGTGTCCATGTCGGCGCGGGTCATTTCGCGCGGCACAGCGTTGCGGTCGGACCAGGGGATGGGGCTCGCGCTCATGATCGGCCAGTTGCCGGTCGCAAGGGGCGCGTCCATCTCCTCCCACCCCAGTTGCGTGGACCCCTTGCGCCCGGAATGGCCGATCTGGCAGCAGGTTTTCGCCTGCGTCTCGGCGTGGACAAAATCCACCAGCCGCCGCCACGCGGCCTCATGCTCCGGCGCATAGAGCCCCGGACAGCCCCGCGTGATCCGACCCTCGGGCGAGACGCAGGTCATTTCGGTATAGACCAGCCCCGCGCCGCCCTTGGCGCGTTCGGCGTAGTGCGCGAAGTGCCAGTCGGTGGGGCAGCCATCGACGGCCTTGTACTGCGCCATGGGCGAAACGACGACGCGGTTCTGCACCTCCATGCCCCTCAGGCAGAAGGGCTGGAACATGGGCGCGCGGCCCGGCTGGCCCCCGGCCTGCTCTGCAAACCAGTCCTCGGCCCGGCCCAGCCAGACCGGGTCGCGCAGGCGCAGGTTCTCGTGGCTGATCCGCTGGCTGCGGGTCAGCAGGGAATAGGCGAACTGGATTGGCGGCATGTCCAGGTAGCGCTCCACCTCCTCGAACCACTCGAGCGAGTTGCGCGCGGCCGATTGCAGGCGCAGCACTTCCAGCCGCCGCTCCTCCTGATAGCGCCGGAACGCCGTCTGCATGTCCGGTTCGGAATGCAGATACTCGGCCAGCGCGATGGCCGAATCGAAGGCCAGCCGCGTGCCCGAGCCGATGGAGAAATGCCCCGTGGCCGCCGCATCGCCCATCAGCACCACGTTTTCGTGATACCAGCGCTCGCAGATCACGCGCGGGAACTGCATCCACACCGCCGAACCGCGCAGATGGGCCGCGTTGGACATCAACGCGTGCCCGTCCAGATGCGCGGCAAAGATACGGCGGCAGGTCTCGACAGTCTCTTCCTTCGACATGCCTTCGAACCCCCAGCGCTCCCATGTCTCGGGCAGGCATTCCACGATGAAGGTCGCGGTGTTGTCGTCGAACTGGTAGACATGCGCCCAGACCCAGCCGTGTTCGGTGCGCTCGAAGATGAAGGTAAAGGCATCGTCGAACTTGGCGTGGGTGCCCAGCCAGACGAACTTGCACCGGCGGGTGTCGATGTCGGGGCGGAAGACCTCGGCGTATTCGCCGCGCACCCGCGAGTTGATCCCGTCGCAGGCCACCACCAGGTCATACTCCTGCCGATAACGCTCGGCGGCCTCGAACTCGGTCTCGAAGCGCAGCACCACGCCCAGCTCGCGTGCGCGCTCCTGCAGCAGGATCAGCATCGCCTTGCGCCCGATCCCCGCGAACCCGTGCCCGCCCGAGACCGTCCGGTGCCCAGCATGGACCACGGCGATATCGTCCCAATAGGCGAACTGGCTGCGGATCGCCTCGGTGGACTCGGGGTCATTGCGCGCCATCCGCTCCAGCGCGTCATCGGACAGCACCACGCCCCAGCCGAACGTGTCATTGGCGCGGTTGCGCTCCAGCACGGTCACGTCGTGGGACGGATCGCGCAGCTTCATGGATATGGCGAAATACAGCCCCGCGGGCCCGCCGCCCAGACACAGGATTCGCATGCCAGCCCCCGCGATTGACTGCGCGCAGCGTGCCACGCGCCGGGTCATGCTTCAAGTTTGAAGTATAGCCCGGCTCAATATCTCTGAGATGCGCCCAGAATGCAGTCCGGTTCGGCGCCCTGGCGCCGACCAGCGCCCCCGAAGTGCCATAGGGAGGGTGGGCGGGGCGCTGAGGGGGCGCTTCCCCGGTCAGGATCCGGCGCGACTCCGCAGCCACGGCCGGAACGCGGCCACAACCCGGGCGTAGATATCCCGCTTGAAGGGCACGATGGCGGCGAGCAGGTCATCCGCCTGCATCCACTGCCACGCTGAAAACTCCGGATGCGACGTGTCCAGATCGATCAGCGCATCGTCCCCCTGCAGCCGCAACAGGAACCATTTCTGCTTCTGCCCCCGGAACTTCCCGCCCCAGACCCGGGGCACCAGATCGGCGGGCAGGTCATAGGCAAGCCAGTCGTCGGTCTGCGCCAGAACCTCCACCGCATCGGGCGGGACACTGATTTCCTCGTGCAACTCGCGCAGCGCGGCGGTTTGCGGGTCTTCGCCTGCGTCGATCCCGCCTTGTGGCATCTGCCATGCAGGTGCGGAACTGTCGCGGCGCTGCGCGGCAAAAACCAGCCCGTCGCCGTTGATCAGCATCACGCCGACGCAGGGGCGATAGGGCAGCGCGGCGATCTGGTCAGGGGTCATGGGAGGGCCTGCAAAAGGCCCCGCCGCTGGACTGCGCGGGGGGGCACTCGCTCAGGTTCAGCGCCGACCATTCAGCGCCGACAGCCCGCGCAGGATATCCAGCGCATAGGCCAGTTGGTAATCCTCGTCACGCAAGCGCGAGACTTCCTCGGCGGCACGTTGCTCGTCTTCAAGCTGGCGCCGCTCGTCATCGGACATCGAAGTGTTGTCCAGCCGCCCGCGCAGGTCGTTCTCGGACCGCGTCAGCGGGGTGTCGCTCTCGTCTTCCTCGGCCTCGGCCCGGCGGCGCGGCTGCTCCACCACAATGTCGGGCGAGACCCCCAGCGCCTGGATCGATCGGCCCGAGGGCGTGTAATAGAGCGAGGTGGTCAGCCGGATCGCCCCGTCGCCGCGCAGCGGCATCACCGTCTGCACTGACCCCTTGCCGAAACTGCGCGTCCCCACCACGATGGCGCGACGATGGTCCTGCAGCGCCCCGGCCACGATCTCGGAGGCACTGGCCGAGCCATTGTTGATCAGCACCACCAGTGGCTTGCCGTCGATCAGGTCGCCCGACTGGGCGTTGTAGCGCTCGCCGCCCTCTTCCCCGCGGCCGCGGGTCGAGACGATCTCGCCCTGATCCAGGAAGGCATCCGAGATGCGCACCGCCTGGCTCAGCAGCCCGCCGGGGTTGTTGCGCAGGTCCAGCACAACGCCGCCGAGGTTGTCCAGCCCGCCCAGATCCTCGATCGCCTCTTCGAGCCCATCGCGCAGGTTGGGAAAGCTCTGTTCGTTGAAGGTGTTGACCCGCAGGATGGCAATATCGCCTTCCAGACGCGTGCGCACCGCCTGCACCCGGATGGTATCGCGGATCAGCGACAGGTCGAACGGATCGGGCTCACCCTCGCGCACCACGGTGATGATGATCTCTGACCCGACCGGACCGCGCATCAGGTCCACCGCCTGCCCAAGTGTCATGCCCAGAAGCGATTCGCCATCCACATGGGTGATCAGGTCCCCCGGCTCTACGCCCGCGTCATCGGCGGGGGTGCCATCCATGGGGGTGATGACCTTGACGAAGCCCTCTTCCATGGTGACCTCGATCCCCAGCCCGCCAAAGGTGCCGCGGGTCTGGCTGCGCATCTCATCGAAGTCGTCGGGCGGCAGGTAGCCCGAATGCGGATCGAGCGAGGTCAGCATGCCGTTGATCGCGGCCTCGATCAGCTTTTCGGGAGCCACTTCCTCGACATACTGGGCGCGGATGCGTTCGAACACGTCGCCGAACAGGTCGAGCTGCTGGTACACAGAACGATTGCGCTCCTGCTCCTGCGCCACCAGCGGACCGGCCACCTGCGTCGCCAGAACCACCCCGGCAATGATGCCGCCGATCCCGGCCAGAACATGTTTCTTCATCACGCTTCGTGCTCCCTTTTCCTCGGCGGCGGCGGCGAACTGCGCCGATTGTGCACCCGCACGGGACGGTCAATCCTCCCGCGCAGTCAACGCGAACCAGGCGGCGGGGTCAACCGGCGCGCCCGCATGGCGCAATTCGACATAGAGCGTCTGTGTCCGCTCGCCGCCCGAAACTGCATTTTCCGGCGCATCAAGCCTCCCAACAGGCATGGTGCCCAGCGGCATCGCGTCCGCAACCACTTCTCCTGATTGAACATAGACGATTTCCAACCCACCGAGCACCAGCAGATAGTCCGACGCCGGCTCCAGAACGATCACATTACCGTAGCCCCGCAGCGGGCCGGCGTAGCGCACCGTGGCCGACCAGGGCGCCGAAACCAGCGCGCCAGGGGTTGTAGCCAGAACCATGCCGGGCCTGGTGATCCCGACCGCATCCGCCTCGCCCGCGCGGCGCAGGACGGTGCCGCGGGCGGGCAGGGGCAGGGCGCCACGCGCCTCCGCGAAAACTTGTAGCGCTTCATCCTCGGACGCGCCCTGCGGTGCCGCGCTGCGGGTGGCCAACCCTTGCGCGAACTCGTCCAGAGTGTCGGCGGCGGCGGCCAGCGCGGAGAGGATGGCAGGGTCGTCCACCAGCCGCTGCGGCAGGTCCGCGCGTTCTGCCATCGCCCGGCCAAGGGCGGCGCGCGCGGATTGCGCCAGTTCCAGCCCGGCCTGCAACTGCGCCACCCCTTCGGCCTGAAGCGCGCGCAGGGCGGCGACCTCGCGCAGATCAGTCTCGAGCCGCGCAGCGCGGTCGGCGAGCGCGGGCGCCACCTCGCCCAGCAGCATGCCCGCGCGCGCGGTGCCCAGGGGTCCCGCAGGATGCGCCAGTTGCCCGGCATCGGCCTGCACCCGCCCGATGGCGCCCAGAACCCCCAGCAGGCGCGAGACCTCGGCGCTTTCTGCCTCGAACCGGCGGCGCAGGGTGGTCTCGCGCAGGGTCGCGGCGCGCAGATCGGCCCGCAAGAGGTCGAGCCCGGCCTCGAAGGCGCGGATGGTCCCGGCCAGCGCGGCAACGCGCTCCTGTGCGGCGCCCGTTTCCTCGATCGCCGCAACCGCTTCGGTCAGGGCTGCGGCGGCGGCGCGGGCGGTGTCCACCGGGTCGGTGCCGGCGCGGGCGGGAAGGGCGGCGGCGCTGATGGCCAGGCAGACCGGCAGCAGGGCGGCAAGGACGCGGGCGCGCCCGCTGGCGAGGAATTGCCGGAGGCGCGCAGCCCCTGCCGTGGCCCGCATCATAACCCGCTCACGCCCGGATCAGGCTGCGCCCGGTCATCTCGGGCGGCGGATCCAGTCCGATGAGCGCCAGCAGCGTGGGCGCCACATCCGCCAGCCGCCCGTCGTCCAGTCGCACGTCTGCGGGGCCGCCAATGAGCGCCACCGGCACCGGGTTGGTGGTGTGCGCGGTATGCGGCCCGCCCGTTTCGGGGTCGATCATCTGTTCGGCGTTGCCGTGGTCCGCCGTCAGCAACATCGCACCGCCTGCCTCCTCCAGCGCCGCCAACGCCTGGCCCAGCCCGGCATCAACCGCCTCGCAGGCCGCGATGGCCGCCGCAATATCGCCGGTATGGCCCACCATGTCGGGGTTGGCGAAATTGACGACGATCAGGTCGTAGCCCGCGCCGATGGCCTCGACCAGCTTGGCCGTCACCTCGGGTGCGGCCATTTCGGGTTGCAGGTCGTAGGTGGCGACACCGGGGCTTTGCGGCATGTGCCGGTCCTCGCCGTCCTCGGGGTCTTCGCGCCCGCCGTTGAGGAAGAAGGTCACATGCGGGTATTTCTCGGTCTCGGCCAGCCGGAACTGGCGCAGGCCGTGTTCCGCGACCCAGGCGCCCAGCGTGTTGGCGATCTTGCGCTTCGGAAAGGCAGTGGTCATGAACGCGTTATGCGCGTCCGAGTATTCGACCATGCCCAGGAGCGCCTCCCAATCCGGCAGGCGACCGCGGTCGAACCCGTTGAAGGAGGGTGCGCCGAGGGCGGCAAGGATCTCTCGCGCGCGGTCGGCGCGGAAGTTGAGGCAGTAGAAACCGTCGCCCCCGCGCACCCCGGCATAGTCGCCGATCACCGTGGGGGCGATGAACTCGTCGGTCTCGCCCCGCGCGTAGGCTTCGGCCACGGCGGCGGTGGCATCCCTGGCGCTGTGATCCGCCTCGGCCCGGACGATGGCGCGCCAGGCGCGTTCCACACGGTCCCAGCGCCGGTCCCGGTCCATGGACCAGTAGCGCCCGATCACCGTGGCGATCCGCGCGCCCGAAGGCAGCGCGCCCAGCAGGTCGGCCACGAAGCCCTGCGCGGATTTCGGCGCCACGTCGCGCCCATCGGTCATGGCGTGGATCGCCACCGGCACGCCCGCCCCGGCGATGGCATCAACGGCGGCGCGCAGATGGGTGATGTGCCCGTGCACGCCGCCATCCGAGACCACGGCCATCAGATGCGCCGTCCCGCCCGAGGTCTGCAGCTTGCCGATGAACGCCTGCAGCGCGGCGTTTTCGGTGAAACTGCCATCCTCGATTGCCAGGTCGATCTGGCCCAGGTCCATGGCCACCACGCGCCCCGCGCCGATGTTGGTGTGGCCAACCTCGGAGTTGCCCATCTGGCCGGTGGGCAGGCCCACGTCGCGCCCGTGGGTGGTCAGCGTGGCGTGGGGGCAGGCGGCCATCACCCGGTCGAAATGCGGCGTGCGCGCCTGCGCGATGGCGTTGCCCGGCCCGGGCGGGGCGACGCCCCAGCCATCGAGGATGCACAGAACGACGGGGCGGGGCATGGCGGGTCCTACTGCTCAAGCGGGATGCCGGTGGCGGCGTGCGCCTCCGGCGGGGGTATTTGGGGCAAGATGAAAGCCCTTGGCGTCAGGATTTCAACCGCCGGTCGCGCGCGGCCAGCAGTTTCAGGCGCAGCGCGTTGAGGCGGATGAAGCCTTCGGCGTCTTTCTGGTCATAGGCGCCGGCGTCATCCTCGAACGTGACATGAGCTTCGGAATAGAGGCTGTGATCCGACCAGCGGCCCACGCAGCGCACCGAACCCTTGTAGAGTTTCAGCCGCACGGTGCCGGAAACGTGGTGCTGCGACTTGTCGATGGCGGCCTGCAGCATCTCGCGTTCGGGCGAGAACCAGAAGCCGTTGTAGATCAGTTCGGCGTAGCGCGGCATCAGGCTGTCCTTCAGGTGCCCGGCGCCCGCGTCCAGCGTGATCTGTTCGATTCCGCGATGCGCCTCCAGCAGGATGGTGCCGCCCGGGGTTTCGTAGATGCCGCGCGATTTCATGCCGACGAAGCGGTTTTCCACGAAATCCAGCCGCCCGATCCCGTGCCTGCGGCCGTATTCGTTGAGGTCCGTGAGGATCGTGGCCGGGGAGCGCGGTTGGCCGTTGATGGCGGTGGCGTCGCCCTTTTCGAAGCTGATCTCGATATATTCGGGCTGATCCGGCGCATCCTCGGGGGCCACGGTGCGCTGATAGACGTAATCGGGCGCGTCCTCGGCCGGGTCTTCGAGCACCTTGCCCTCGGACGAGGTGTGCAGAAGGTTCGCGTCGACGCTGAAGGGCGCCTCGCCGCGTTTGTCCTTGGCGATGGGGATCTGGTGCGCCTCGGCGAATTCCATCAGCTTGGTGCGGCTGGACAGGTCCCAGTCGCGCCAGGGCGCGATGACCTTGATGTCGGGGTTCAGCGCGTAGGCCGAAAGCTCGAAGCGGACCTGATCGTTGCCCTTGCCGGTGGCGCCATGGGCGATGGCATCGGCGCCGGTCTCGGCCGCGATCTCGATCAGCCGCTTGGAGATCAGGGGCCGCGCGATGGAGGTGCCCAGGAGGTAGAGCCCTTCGTAGACCGCATTGGCCCGGAACATCGGAAAGACGAAATCGCGCACGAATTCCTCGCGCAGGTCCTCGATGTAGATGTTCTCGGGCGCGATCCCCAGCAGTTCGGCCTTTGCCCGCGCGGGGTCCAGTTCCTCGCCCTGACCCAGATCGGCGGTGAAGGTCACCACTTCGCAGCCGTATTCGACCTGCAGCCACTTGAGGATGATCGAGGTGTCCAGCCCGCCGGAATAGGCGAGCACGACCTTGCGGGGGGCGGCGGCGGTGGGCATGGCGGGCTCCGTTGATGAAAGGCGCCCTTCGTCTAGTGGCAACGCCCGCGGGCTGCAAGCGGGTGCGGGTGCGGTTTGCAAACCGTGGCGCCGCGCATAGGTGGGGCGAAACAGGAGGGACCATGCCGGAACACATGCACCGACAGGCGGCCACGCGGGCGCAGTGGTCCTCGGAACCGGCGTTCGTCTTTTCCATGGCCGCGGCGGCGGTTGGGTTGGGGAACCTGTGGCGGTTCCCCTACATGGTGGGCGAAAACGGCGGCGCGGCCTTCATCGTCGCCTATCTGATCGCGCTGGTGGTGGTGGCGCTTCCGGTGATGATGCTGGAGGTCGCCGCGGGTCGGCTGGCGCAGGGCAGCGTGGTCGGCACCTATCGCGGGGTGACGCGGCTGGGTGCGGCCTATGGCTGGGCGGTGGTCGGCCTGACCATCATCATCACCAGCTATTACCTGGTCATCACCGGCTGGACGCTGGGCTACGCGGTCGATGCCTTCCGGATGAACCTGACCGAATTCGACGACTTCACCGCGGGCTACAATTCGGTCTGGTATTTCCTGGCCGTAACCGCGCTGGCGGCGGTGGTGTTGTTGAAGGGTGTGCGCGCGATCGAAGGGTTTTCCAAACTGCTGATGCCGGTGCTGGTGGTGCTGATCGCCGGGCTGGTGGTGGTGGCGTCACGCACCGACGGCTGGGGCGAGGCGGCGGGTTTCATGCTGCGCTGGGAGGCATCGGCGCTGGCCAATCCGACGCTGTGGTTCTTTGCCTTCGGGCAGGCGTTCTATACGCTGGCGGTAGGGCAAGGGTATCTGGTCACCTATGGCAGCTACATCCCGCGCCGGACCAACGTGCCGCGCGCCACGCTGATCGTCGCCGGGACCGAGACCACCATCGCGTTGCTGGCGGGTTGGATGATCTTTCCCTTCGTCTTCACCCACGGGCTGGACCCGGGGGCGGGGTCGGAGCTGGCGTTTTCCGCCCTGCCGCGCGTGTTCGAGGACATGGCAGGCGGCGCCTGGCTGGCCATGGCGTTCTTCTTCATGTTCTTCGCGGCGGCGTTTTCGTCATGTCTGGCGGGGTTGAAAGTGATCATCGCCGCCTTTGCCGACGAGTTCGACCTGCCCAACGCCCGCGCGGTGGCGGCCACCGGGGCGCTGATGCTGGGGCTTGGCCTGCCCTCGGCGCTGAGTTTCTCGCCGGTTCAACTGACCGTGGCGGGGATGCCGTTCCTGGACTTCATGGACCAGTTCGGCGGCACGAATATCGTCGTTGCCTCGGGGGTGATCGGCGCGGGGCTGTTGTGCTGGGTGCTGCCGCCGCCGAAGGTGGTGCATGCGCTGGGGGCGAAATCCCGCTGGTGGTCGTGGCGGATCTTCGTGGTCGGGCGCAGCCTGCCGTTCCTGGGCGCCGGTCTGTTGATCTGGCGGCTGGTGGTGGGGTAAGCCTGTGGCCGGGTCATGGAGGGGAAAGCGATGGCGGACAGGACCGATGGGGCGCGGCTGGAGCTTCTGCGCGGGGTGATCCACCCGTGGCATCATGACCATTTCGGCCACATGAACGTGCGCCATTACGCGCCGTTCTTCGACGATGCGGTCTATCACATGTGGACCCGGCTGGGCCTGCCCTATGCCACCATGCAGGCGCAACACGGCGTGCACACGGTGTCGGCGCAAGCCACCACGGGGTTCGTCAAGGAGTTGATGGCCGGCGATCTGATTGTCATCGACGGCGCGGTGGCGCGGATCGGCGGGAAAAGCTGCACGCTGGATTTGCGGATGCACCACGCCGACACCGGCGCGCTGCATGCGACGTATCAGGTGGTCGAGGTGTTCTTCAGCCCCGAGACCCGCGCCTCGGCCCCGATGCCGGACACGGTGCGCGCCCGGCTGGAAGCGCATCTGCTGCCGCGGGACTGACGGCAGGCCAGGTTTGCCAGCGGGCCAGACCTGCCATCGGGTAGCTTCGGTTTCGGGGGGCAGTGTGCATCTTGGCGCCGCAGGGGTTGGCGCACCCATGCACGGGTTGCCAAACGCTCGGCGGCACCGGGTCCGCGCATGACCCCACACAGACGCGCGCGGCGCGGGCCCTGCCCGCGCCGCCCGGCCCAACGGTCGCGGGCGCATCTGCGATGCGTCCGGCGACGGGCGGGAGAACCTTTTTGCCCCCGTGCGCCCCGCTTAAGGGCCGCGAACTGTCCTTGCAGGCGCCCGCAGTGCGCCGTCCGACGCCTCAATCCACCTGCAACACATCGTCGGGCAGGGCGATCCCGCGCGCTGCCGCCGAGGCGCGCACCGCGTCGCGGATGCTCTGGCTCGCAGCCAGCAGCCGTTTGAAGCGCGGCTCGTCCAGCACCAGGATCGTGGAATGCGCCAGCGCCGTGACCTGCGCGCGGCGGCGGTGACGGGCCAGCACCGCAAGCTGGCCGAACATTTCGCCCCGGCCCAGCCGGGTCTTCTGGCCCGCCATGTCCATCTCCACCGCGCCGGAGGCGATGAAGAAAATGCTGCGCGCCGGTTCGCCACGCCGGATCAGCACATCGCCGGGGGCGACGTAAATCGCCTTCAATGCCCGCGCCAGCCGCCGCCGCTGGCGCTCGCCCAGGCTTTCGAACAGGGCGAAGCGGCCCACAAGCTCGGTCTTCTGCACCGCCAGGTCCAGTTGCGGCCGCGTTTCCAGCCGGTCGCGCATCCGCTCCAGCCGCTCGCGCAGGGTGACATGCAGTTCCGGCCCGATCAGCCCATCCTCGCGCAACTGGTCGTATTCGCGCTCCTCCAGCCGGAGCGAGGTCCGGCGGATGAAGCGGCGCTCCAGTTCCTCGGCATAGCCGGGGTATTGCAGCCGCAGCCCTTCCAGCGCGTTCTCGGCATCCACCATGCGCCGGTCCAGCAACTCGTGCAGCAGTTCCGCCACCCGGCGGCCATGGATGCGCCGGATCTTGGTGTCGATGTAGCCGTGCAGGTCGCGCAGCACCAGCGCCTGGTTCAGCAGGATCTCGAACCGCTCGGCGGTGCGCCGCGCCAGCGGTCCCGACAGGCGCAGCCGGTTGTTGAGCCAGACCGCGAAGCGATAGCCGCGATCCGCGCCCAACGCGGCGCGCCCGGCGCGGCGATATTCGGTGCGCCCGCCCTGCCGCGTGCGCTCGATCAGCCGGTCCACGTCCGAAAGCATCCGGTCGGCCAGCCGCATGGAGATCAGTTGCTGGCGGAAGTGCTCCAGGATCAGGTCGCGTTCGCGCCCGGCCAGCGCCACCAGCCCCAGCGTGATCCGGTCGCGGTCCTGGATTTCGGCGCCTTGCTCGGCCTGCTCCACCGCCGCGTCCACCCGTTCGGCGAAGCGCTTCGCCTCGGAGCGCACCACCTCGCGCGGCAACTCGTTGCGCCGGGCGATCTTTGCCACCTCCTCGCGGACGTTCTGCAGCGCCACGGCGATCACCTGATCCGAGAGCGCGGCATTGAGCGGCGACAGCCGGTCCAGCCCCAGCCAGCGGATCACCGGGCGCAGGCTCAGCCCCTGCACGATCAGCGTGAACAGCACGAAGCCCGTGGCCAGCGTGCCGACCAGCCGCTTTATCTCGGCCGGGACGCCCGGGTTCTCGGTCACTGCCAGCGCCAGCGCCAGCGTGACCGCCCCGCGCAGCCCCCCCCAGAGGATCGCCACGCGGTAGGGGCGTTCGACATTGGGCGAGAGCCGCAGGAAACACATGAGCGGCAGCACGCCGAACAGCACCACCACCCGCGCCGCCGTCGCCGCCGCGATCAGCACCGCCAGCAGCATCAGGTCCCCGGGGCGCACCCCGGCCAGCAGTTGCGGGATCAGGAGCGCGGCCAGGATGAAGATCAGCGCACCGGCCCAGTGCGCCAGCAGGTCCCAGACCTCGCGCAGATAGGCCCAGGCCATGGGCATGACCCGCGACGGGCCCATCAGGTTCAGCACCATCCCCGCCGCCACCACGGCGATCACGCCCGACGCCCCCACCAGTTGCTCGGCCGAGACATAGGCCGCATAGGGCAGCGCCACCGACAGCGACACCTGCGCCAGCGGATGGTTCGGCACCAGCGTCATCACCCAGATGAACAGCCGCGCCAGCACCCAGCCCACCAGCGCCCCGCCAAGAAACAGGAGCGGCAGTTGCAACAACGCCTCGGCCAGCCGGGGCGAGGGGCGCGCGGGCAGGATGATGTTCAGGAACAGCGCAAAAAGCGCGATGGCGGCGGCATCGTTCAGCAGGCTCTCGCCCTCGACGATCCGGGTCAGGCGGCGCGGCGCGGCGATGTTGCGGAACATGGTCACCACCGCCGAGGGGTCGGTGGTCGATACGATCGCCCCGATCAGCAGGCAGGCCACCAGCGACAGCCCCGCTACCGCATAGAGCGCGTAACCCACCGCGAAGGTGGCGATCACCACCGCGAGGACCGCCAGCACCAGGATCGGCACCCAGTCGTCCGCCATCCGCCGCAGGTTCAGCCCCAGCGCCACCTGAAACAGCAGTGTCGGCAGAAAGACATAGAGGAAGACATCGGCCCGGATCGGCAGGTCGCCGATCACGTTGGCCACCGCATCCACCGCGCCGCCGAGGGGCGAGACCATGACATAGCCCGCGCCCGCCCCGATCAGCGTGCCGATCACCGCCAGAATCACCGTGAACGGCAGCCGCAGCCGCGCCGCCAGCGGCTCGGCCAGACCGATGATCACGAAAAGCGCGGCCACAAAGGCAGTGAGGGTGGCGATGTCCATGGGATGAACATACGCCCTGCCCCTTGCTCAGGGAAGGGCAGTCACCTGAACATGCAGTGTTTTTCGCCGATGCGCTCAGCCCTCGGCCAGCGTGTCGGCCTCCAGCGCCTCTTCGGCCAGGCCCTCATCGCCTTCGACGGAAGCGTCCGGGCGCGGGGCGAACCAGTCGGGGTTGCTGGCCATCCAGCGTTCGATCATCCGGGCCGCGTTGCGCGACAGATTCTCCATCTGCTGCTCCGCCGACTGGGTCAGGCCCGAGCCCAGCATGGTTTCGCCCGAAAGGCTTTCGAAGACCACGATCCTGTGCGGCGTCTCGTTGATCTTGGTGCCTGCGGCATCGTCCCAGACGGTGACACCGATGATGGCGAACGACCGCGGCGCGGCAACCAGCGGGATGCCCGGGATCGCCAGCACATAGCCCTGAAGCGCCACCGCGATGTGATAGAAGCTGCCCCCGTCATAGCGCCCGAACTGGCGTTCGATCGCGCCGGTGAGGGCTTCCTCCCATTCCTCGGGTTCGGCGGGGCGCGAGGCGGGGCCGCGCGTGGCCTCATCGGCCACCACAATGGTGTGACCCAGCCGGAAGTCCCCCAACTCGCCACGCTGCGCGCCCAACTCGCCACGCCCCCCGCAGGCCGCAAGGAACAGCGCCGCGCCCAGAAGCGCGGCCCGGCGGGACAGGGAAAAGGCAGTCATGGGGCAGTCACTCCAACAGGGGGTTTTTTCGGCGTTGCCGTCAGACATAGCGGATGATGGCGGCGCAGACAATCGCGGTGCCTTTTGGCGCGGTGCGCGGACGGTTCAAAGGGTGTCTTCATTGGCAGCGGAAGAAGCGCCCGTTCAGCGCCCCGCCCACCCTCCACCCATTTGACTTACTGGGCGCTTCGCGGGCGCTGTCCGGCGCCAAGGCGCCGGATTCGCACGGGTGGCGGTGGAGCGCACCAATCCGTCAGGTGAAGCGGTTATTCCGCGGAAAGCCGCGCGGGGCCATGCGGCCTGCGCCCGCGCGTTTGCCCAGCCATTCGGTCAGGTCGGGCTCGGTCCGCGTGCGTCCGGCGGGGTCCTTCCAACTCAGCCCCGCGGCAAGATCGAAGCTGGTCACGTCCGACAGCCCGCCGTCCTTGTATTTCTGCAACCGCACGCCCTTGCCGCGCGCCATTTCGGGCAATTCGCTGGCCGGGAAGACCAGGAGCTTGCGATTCTCGCCCACCACGGCGATGTGATCGCCGCGCAGCGCATGACAGCACCGCGCCACCACCGGCGCGCGGACGTTCAGCACCTGCTTGCCGGTCCGGGTCTGGGCCAGCACCTCGTCCGCCGGGACCACGAACCCGTCCCCGGCGCTGGAAGCGATCAGCAGCCGCGCGCCCGGGCGGTGGGTGAACAGGTCGACGATCTCGGCCTCGTTCGGCAGGTCCACCATCAGCCGCACCGGCTCGCCCATGCCGCGCCCGCCGGGCAGGTTGGCAGCCGAAAGCGTGTAGAAACGCCCGTTCGAGCCCAGGAGCAGCAGCTTGTCGGTGGTTTCGGCGTGAAAGACGAAGCGGCCTGCGTCGCCGTCCTTGAACTTGAATGCGGTGTCCAGCGCCACATGGCCCTTCATGGCGCGGATCCAGCCCATTTTCGAGCACACCACGGTGACGGGTTCGCGCTCGATCATGGCCTCCAGCGGCACGTCTTCGACCGCGCCCGCCTCGGCGAAGCCGGTGCGACGGGCGCCCGCGGCGGTGCCCTTGCCGAATTCGGCCTGCACCGCGCGCAGTTCCTTGACGATCCGCTTCCATTGCAGCCGCTCGGACGCCAGGAGGTCCTCGATCTCCGCCCGTTCCTTCAGCAGCGCGTCGCGTTCGCGCTTCAGCTCCAGCTCCTCCAGCCGCCGGAGCGAGCGCAGGCGCATGTTCAGGATCGCCTCGGCCTGCACCTCGGACAATTCGCCCTCGCCCGGCGCGGGCGGCACGTAATCGGCCTCGGACGTGGCGCGAGCGAAGTCCCGACCCCAGCGCTCACGCATCAGCGCGTCGCGGGGGCTGTCGTCGTAGCGGATGATATCGATCACCCGGTCGAGGTTCAGAAATGCGATGATGAAGCCTTCGAGCACCTCCAGCCGGTGGTCGATCTTGCCCAGCCGATGTTCGGAGCGCCGCCGCAGCACCTCGCGCCGGTGGTCCAGGAACGCCTGCAGCACCTCGCGCAGGGAGCAGACCTTGGGCGTGCGCCCGTCGATCAGCACGTTCATGTTCAGCCCGAAGCGGGTTTCCAGATCGGAATGCCTGAACAGCATACCCATCATCAGTTCGGGGTCCACGGTACGCGCGCGCGGCTCCAGCACGATCCGCACATCGTCGGCGCTTTCGTCGCGCACATCGGCCAGCAGCGGCACCTTGCGGGTGTGGATCACCTCGGCCAGTTTTTCGATCAGGCGGGATTTGGGCACCTGATAGGGGATTTCGGTCACCACCACCTGCCAGGCGCCGCGCTGCAACTGCTCCACCTCCCACCGCGCGCGCAGGCGGATGGACCCGCGCCCGGTGCGATAGGCGTCGATCATCGCCGCGCGCGGCTCCACGATCACGCCGCCGGTGGGGAAATCCGGGCCGGGGATAAGACGCGCCAGCGCGTCATCGTCGAGGCCCGGGTCGGCGACCAGCGCGCAGGCGCCCTCGATCAATTCAT
Source organism: Paracoccaceae bacterium (assembly GCA_007121115.1). GTDB lineage: Bacteria > Pseudomonadota > Alphaproteobacteria > Rhodobacterales > Rhodobacteraceae > Rhabdonatronobacter. The sequence goes on from SKMI01000332.1 coordinate 21,390, forward strand.
CAAGGTTATGCGGCGGCACGTTTGTGGCCATGCCCACGGCGATGCCGCTGGCACCATTGGCCAGCAGGTTCGGAAAGGCCGCGGGCAGCACCTCGGGCTCGGTCAGGGTGCCGTCGTAGTTGGGGCGGTAGTCCACCGCGTTCTCGGCCAGCCCTTCCAGCAGCCGCTCGGCCCCGGCGGCCATGCGCGCCTCTGTGTAGCGGGCGGCGGCGGGGTTGTCGCCGTCGATGTTGCCGAAATTCCCCTGCCCGTCCACTAGCGGGTAACGCATGGCGAAATCCTGCGCCATGCGTACCATGGCGTCATAGATCGCGGCATCGCCATGCGGGTGGTAGTTGCCCATCACGTCGCCGGTGATCTTGGCGGATTTGCGGAACCCCCCGGTGGCGGACAGGCGCAATTCACGCATGGCGAAGAGGATGCGCCGGTGCACGGGTTTCAGCCCGTCGCGGGCATCAGGCAGCGCGCGATGCATGATGGTCGACAGCGCGTATTGCAGATAGCGCTCGCCCAGCGCCCGGCGCAGGGGTTCGGACATCGGCGCACCGGCCGGGCCTGAAGGAAGATCGGTCGCCTGGGGCGGCGGAGGCGGGTCATCATCGCTGGCCATGGCGTCGGTGATAGCCGGGCCCAGGGCACCCGTCCAGAGCGCTTCGGCGCTTCGGCGCGCATCGCCGGGCGAGTGAGTGCTGCGCGCTGGACGCCGTGGCACGTCCGGCGCTACGCTGTCCCACCCCTGATCGCCGGAGCCCGCCATGTTCGCCCCCCTGCCCCTTCGCCGCGCCGCCCTGCCCTTTGCCCTGCTGCCGCTGCTGGCCCAGCCGCTGCTGACCCAGCCGCTGGCCGCCGAACCACGGGTGGAGGCGATCACGCTTTCCACTGCAGGCACGGCACTGATCGCGGCCGCGGTGCCGCTGGAGGACGGGCGCGCCGCGCTGAACCTGCGCCGCGCGGACATCGACGCCTTCCTGAAATCGGTGGTGGTGAGCGATCCGGCCGGAAGCGTGATCCACCTCCGCCTGCCCGGCCCCGCAGCCTTTGACGATGCCTTCGCCGCACTGCCGCTGACGCCCGAGGACCTGCGCGGCACGGCAGCCTTGCTGGACGCCATGGCCGGGGCGACGGTGACGGTGGACCGGCGCGGGACGGAAACCACCGGCACGGTCATGGGTGTGACCGAGCGGCCCTGCGAACACGGCCCCTGCCCGGCGCTGGCCCTGCGCGATGGCGCGGGCGCGCTGCGGACCTTCGATCTGGACGATTCGCTGAGCATAAGCTTCGATGACCCCGGCGACGCCGCGATGATCGACGCCGCGCTGGCGGCGCTGCGGCTGGGCCGCGACCCGCAGGCCCTCACCGCCACACTGCACAGCGACGACGCCACGCCGCGCGATCTGGCGCTGCAATGGCTGCAAACCGCGCCCGCGTGGCGCACCGCCTGGCGCGCGGTGGATACCGGCGAGGGGCTGGCCCTCACGGGCTGGGCGGTGATCGAAAACACCACCGGGCAGGACTGGGACGCGGTGCAACTCACGCTGGCAACCGGCGCGGTGCAGGCCCTGCGCGCCGATCTCTATGACCGCCGCCGTGTGCCCGACTTCGACCGGATCGGCCGCGTGGGTGCGCTCCGCTCCGCGCCGGTGACCGCCGCGCGCGAGGCCCCCGAGGTCGCCGACGCGGCGGTCGCAGAAACCGTGGCCGACGATGGCGAAAGCTTCAGCCGCTTCACCCTGACCGACCCCGTGACCCTTGCCGCGGGCGAGGTGATCAGCCTGCCGTTCCTGCGCGAGACCTTCGACGATGCCCGCCGACTGGTCTATCGCGGCGGCAGCCGCGCGCGGCATCCGATGATCGCGCTTGATCTGGAAAACCCCCTGCCCCTGCGCCTTCCCGCCGGGGTGCTGACCTTCTACGATGGCGCGCGCGGCCATGCGGGCGATGCGCAGGTGCCGGAACTGGCGCCCGGCGCGCGCGAAGTGCTGGACTTCGCCCGCGACACGGCCGTCAGCGTGCGCGAGGATGTGGCGCAGACCGAAACCCTGACCGAATTGCGCATTGCCGACGGGGTGGCGCGGCTGACCGAGGACCGCGTCCGGCGCACCGCCTACCGGATCGAGGGCGCGGCCGAAGGCGACCGCACGCTCACCCTTGAACACCCGCGCCGGGGCACCTGGGAGATCACCACCCCCGGCGGCACGGAAACGCTGGAGGCCACGCGCTTCATGGTCGACGTGGCGGCGGGTGAAACCGTCACCTTCGAGGTCACCGAGCGCCAGCCGC